>CAOJXI010000067.1 GCA_948465665.1 uncultured Clostridia bacterium
ACCCCCGAAGCAATACCAGCGGGCTTTTGATTTTGAATACTGACGAAGCGGTTAGATATCTGCCTCTAGGCGAAGTTTCCGTTGGCTTTAAGCCTGCTGGGGTATTTCGCGCCTGGCGGGTTCAGTTCAGCGCGCTGAACTGGCGACCAGGGGGCTTTTGAGGAGTGCAGCTCCGCTGCACAACCCCCTGGACCCGAAACCTTTTTAATCCGCCGTAGCTTGTGCTCATCTTAGCTTATCCCCGCAAATGAGCTTTATCTATTTAGCGTTCAGCATACGGTTTACCGCACTGACCAACGCATGAACTGACGACATAATAATATCGCTATGGATTCCCGCTCCCCAATACGTATGCCCGTTAGCATCAGCAACGCCCACATAGGAAACCGCCTGAGAAGTTGACTTACTCTCCAAAGCATGTTCCGTATAGGTGACAAGGGTAAAGGAAATATCTGCATTATTACGGATTGCATTAGCCACAGCATCCAAACGCCCGTTTCCATCCCCTTCAGCGGTACAGGGTTCGCTCCCCTTCCGTTTTAGTGTAACAGACGCATGAATCCCATTTACCTGCCTGAAATGACATTCTGTCACTTCCAGATTGTCCGTCAGGTTAATGTAATTTTGGCGGAATATATCGTATACTTCCTGCGCCTGCAATTCCTTATGGGCATGGTCAGAAACGCTTTTGACCATATACCCGAATTCCTCCCGCATTTTCGGCGGAAGCTCAAAGCCGTATTTTTGTTGTAACAGATAACCAATTCCGCCTTTCCCGGATTGGGAGTTAATGCGGATAACATCGGCCTCGTATTCCCTTCCAACATCCTTGGGATCAATAGGCAAATAGGGAACCGTCCAGTATTTCCTGTGTCCGTCTTCCCTCCGTTTCATGCCTTTGGCAATCGCGTCCTGATGGGAGCCGGAAAACGCCGCAAATACCAGCGCCCCGCTGTATGGCTGTCTTTCGTAAACGTGCATCCGGGTAACTTTTTCGTAAAGGGCAGTTACTTCCGGCATATTCTCAAAGTTCAGCTTTGGATCAACCCCATGGGAAAACAGGTTCAGCGCCAGGGTAACAATATCCACGTTTCCGGTTCTCTCCCCGTTGCCGAATAAAGTACCTTCAATGCGCTCTGCCCCCGCTAAAAGCCCAAGTTCCGAGTCAGCTACTGCACAGCCGCGGTCATTGTGGGGATGAAGGGATACAATCAGGCTTTCCCGTTTTTTCAGATTGCCGCACATCCATTCAATCTGGCTGGCGTATACATGGGGCATGGACATGGATACTGTAGCCGGCAGGTTAATAATCACCTTGTTTTCCGGCGTGGGCTTCCAAACATCAATAACTGCGTTGCAGATATCCCTGGCGAATTCCATTTCTGTCCCGGTAAAGCTTTCGGGAGAGTATTCAAAGGAAAAATTCCCTTCGGTTTTGGCAGCGTATTCCAAAAGGAGCTTTGCACCGGAAACGGCAATTTCAATGATTTCGTCTTTGCTTTTGCGGAACACCTGTTCCCGCTGTGCAACGGATGTAGAATTGTACAAATGTACAACCGCCTGTTTTACGCCCTCTAAAGCTTCAAAGGTCTTTTTAATGATATGTTCGCGGGATTGGGTCAGAACCTGGATCGTAACATCGTCAGGGATAAGGTTTTGTTCAATCAAAGTACGCAGGAACGCATATTCTGTTTCAGACGCCGCTGGAAAGCCCACTTCGATTTCTTTAAACCCTATTTTACAGAGGAATTTAAAAAATTCCACCTTTTCTTCCAAACTCATGGGGACGATTAAGGATTGGTTGCCGTCCCGCAGGTCAACACTGCACCAAATAGGGGGTTTTTCCAGATGGTCTTTGTGTACCCAGTTTAAGGATTCTGTTGGGGCTGGGTAATAACCTATGGTATATTTTTCTGCATTTTTCATTTTGATTCTGTTCCTTTCTTTTGTTTGATTGGGTTGAATGTGGGGAAGGCGGCAGGCTCTATTGGAGCTTATCAAAATAAAAAGTCCTCCGTCTCTTTTTTAGAGACGGAGGACTGATAACATCATCCTACGCGATACCACCCTAATTTTGTACAGCCTTGCGGCAGCACACCCTCTGCGGATACGGATAAAGCCTTTTTCCAGGTTTTACCTTATATCCTCCTGCATGATAACGGACAGGTTCCGACTGCTCCTACTGTAGTTCAGGCAGCTACTTCAAGGCGAGTTCAAAGATTCCCTGCCGCTGTCTTACACCAATACAACAGCTCTCTGGACACAGGAAAACATCTTCTACTATTCCTTTTCCCCGTATTTGCGGCGATAAATTGAATTTAGATTTATCATACACGATTTTTTCCGGCTTGTCAAGCAGGATTTCATGTTCCTGGATTTTTAGCCTGGGGGGGGTAATACGTACTTTCGCTTGACGGCGCAGAGGAAGCAATTTCTGTTTGGGATTCCTCTAAAGGGGCAATCGTCAGGGACAGGCGGTAAGAAACCCTGTCACTGGAAAAGTCGATAGATACCAGTTGGGAACCTCCTTCCCCGTCAGACGCTACCATGGAAATGGTATTGTCGCAGATGGCAAGGCTTCCCCTCCGGCCTAAAAATCCCCAAAAACTGCAAGTCCCGCCGTTTGCCAAATCTATCACCATAACGTTAAGGTAGTTTAAATCAACCGGCGTCCCAATCAGGGAAATCTGTGCCGGAGGCATAAGGGAGGGCGCTTCATCCAGATTTTTATTATAGACAACAGGCAGGACATTTGACAGGCGGCTGTTAAATTCAGGCTCTTCAGAACCAAGCCCGTTCAAAACATCTCCGATTGTCTCCTCGTCCGCATAAACCCTCTGGTTGGATACCAGGTATAAAAGCCCGCTGCTGGAAAGATAACTGGTTTCATAGCTGCCGGACATGGACACAGTGTTTACAAGCTGTAAAGATGTTTCCTCACCTGCCTGTGTCTGGTACAGATAAACCGTTATTCCAGGGTTTTCCGCTGATACAAGGCTGGATTCATCGTAATAGGAAAGCTGGTAAGGATCAATACAGGCAACCAAATCCCCATAACTTTCCATATATGCCACAGCTGCTGACGATGGAACCAAAGCTTTTGCTGACTGCTCCATTGTTTTAGAATTAACCTGTTGGAGCGTATTATTTTGAACATCCAGCCAATAGGCCCATTCCCCGGTTGCAGATACTGGATCGGAATAGGAGATGTAGGGCGCTTCCTCCAAAGCATAGGGAACCGCGTCGTTGTCGTCTTCCTCTTCAAAAACAGAAGCGCTTTCAATGGTACTGGCCTTTTCATCAGAAGCAGTATTATTTTCTGTTGTTATAGACGAATTCTTTTGCATCCCGTCTGCCGGGGACTGGAGCGGCTGCTGAACTATATCCTGGCTGGAAGCGGCTGCTGCGCTGCTTGACACAGCGGAGGATGTATCCATCATTCCTCCGGCAGTATCCGGGTTTACGTCCATGCTTCCTTTAATGCTGGTCCCTCCGGCTGGTTCTGCGGGACTGGCGGAAGGTTCTGAAATATCTTCCAATGAAGCAGCAGATGGAAACCCCCTTTGCTGCCAGCTTAATTCAGTTTCATTGGAAGCATTGGTTAAATATTGGAGCGCGGTTATAATTTCCTGGTAATCGCTGATCCCGCCTTCATTTGACGCTGCCATTGCCATGGATGAGGACATTCCCGCCTGGGGCGCCGCAGAAAAGTTGCTGCCTGCTCCCAGGCCCGGCATAATCCGCGCCAACCCTACTACCAGCAGCAAAGCTGCCGCGCAGGTAGTTATTACATATACTGACCTTCGGCGGGGGGCAGGATCGGCGTCTATCCTTACAAATGAAGGCTGATCCTGGAGTTTCGCCAGCAAATTGGAGGAACGGAGGGATTCCGGCAGTTGTATTTCATCCTGTTCGGAAAGCTGCTGCAACTTCCGTTTGACTTCATCTTCCTGTATTGCAGTCAGTTTGACAGGTTTTCGTTTCATCATCATCACTCCTTTCTCCTACTGCAAAGTCGCGCGTAATTTTGCAAGGGACCGGTGGAGCTTAGAGCTGATTGTCCCCTGGGGGCTTCCCAGCATCTGCGCCACCTCTTTTGTAGTATATCCATATATCGCTGACAGCACCACGATCTGGCGCTCCTGCGGGTTCAATGTCTTGAGCGCCTCCATTGCGGCACTGTGTTCTGTCATGTCAAGGGAAGTGTCTTCCCCCAGCCCGATTTCCTCGGACAGTTCCAATGTATCCCTCTGTTCTGTGTATTCCTTTATTTTCCTTTTGATTTTGATGCTCAAAATTTTCATAATCCATGGCTTAAAGGAATTTTCATCCCGCAGGGTGTGGAGCCCCCGGAAAGCGTCCATAAATGTTTCAGACACTACATCCTCTGCGTCATAATGATTTCCAAGGGAATACATGGCGTATTTATACATGTATAAAGAAAGTGCGTCGTAGAGCTGGGCGAAACTCCTTTGGTCGCCCTGTTTTGCGCTTTTTACTAATTCGATATCGATATCCAACGTTTCTGTCCACCACCATTCTGGCTGTTGGCTGCTTAACCGGTTCACTTAATAAGTAGCTTGTGAGACTCGTTTTGTTGCAGGCCGCATTATAATTTTTTTCAATTTTGTTTTGGTTTTCTTTGGAATTTGATTTGCTTCCATTCTTCTTGCTGGGCTTTTACTGAATATTATCATACCATGTTGGTTCGTGTTTGAAAATAGGTGAAGAAAAATATTTAATGTAAATTTGATAAAATAAAGCGGCAGATAGGATAGTGAATTTGTTGCACCGTGGGAAAGGTTCTTGTGTTATGCGGGGTGGGCAGGGCGGCGTTTTTCCGTAAAATAAAGGATTTATGGGAGAAAAAGTAGTGGCAGTCTCAAAAGGTGTACTTTTTGAGACTATGTAAAAATATCTCAAATTGAGATTTTAAAGGGTGGAAATTTTTAAAAAACAGCATTGCAATTCAATTTTTAATGTGGTAGTATAGAAAAAGTGGCAGTCTCAAAAAGTACACTTTTGGAGAACAAAGTATCAAAAAAACGACAATATGAGGTGGACAAAATGCGAAAATCTTGGAAAGTTCTGGGGATTATGCTGGCTGCCGCGGTTGCGGCAAGCTCAATGGCAATTCCTGTTACGGCGGAGGAAGGTTCTTCCGCGACAGCAGGACAGCAAGCCGCACTGGAAACACAAGGTGAAACGGCAGCGGAACCAACAGCCGGGGAGACTGGCACGGCAGCCAATCACAGCAAGGACGACAAACCCGAAAACCATATATACACCATTACGCTTCCCGCCGATGCCGCAGGCGATTCCGTAACAGCTTCCGCGTCTTCCGCCAAATGGGGCGATACGGTGATTCTTTCTACTGAAAACCATCCCGTTGAATCTATCGCCGTCACGAAGGACGCAGGCAAGGAAGTTCTTTTGAATGACGACGGCAGCGGAATGTACAGTTTCATTATGCCTAGATCCGATGTTGTCATTCAGGCTGAATTTAAAGCTGGAAGGACGGCAGATCCATCTGATACCCCATATGAGTCTGATATTCCATATGAATCTGATGTCCCGTCTGATTCGTCTAGTTCGTATGAATCTGATGTTTCGTCTAGCTCGTCCAGTTCGTATGAATCTGATGTTTCGTCTAGCTCTTCCAGCTCGTTTGAATCTGATATTTCGTCTAGCTCTTCCAGCTCGTTTGAATCTGATGTTCCGTCTAGTTCTTCCAGTTCGTTTGAATCTGATGTTCCATCTAGCTCCTCCAGCTCCTCTAGTTCGTCCAGCTCCTCTAGTTCGTCCAGTTCTTCTAGCTCGTCCAGTTCTTCTAGCTCCTCCAGTTCCTCTAGTTCGTCCAGCTCCTCTAGCTCTTCCAGTTCCTCTAGCTCTTCTAGTTCCTCTAGCTCCTCCAGTTCTTCTAGCTCTTCTAGCTCCACACCTTCTACTATAACAACCAGTGACGATGAGGATGATGAAGACGATGAAGAAAATTCATATAATAGACCTACTACCCCCAATCTCTCCCAAGATTCAGTCATTATGCCGCCATCTGTTTTGTCTGAATCTAAAGTAGAAAGGATTGTTATAAACGGAATAACAATGACAGTAACCAAAGTAACAACACCAGGAATAGAAGAACCAAAAACACAAGTAACCATACCAAATCCTTCTGATGCACAAAGAATATCAATTCATACATCAATACTTTCATCTAACCATACTATAACCTTAAAATCTACAGACTTTTCTATGACTATAGACCCCAATAATCTGACAGAAAAGGAAGAGATCCGTATCGGGGTAAAGAAATCCGCCCCTGCCACCCAAAACACATTTAATACGTTTTTTAAGGAACCCGTTGCAACCTTTTCCTGCGCACAAAAGGGAACCTATGGGGGAACCGTTGAAATTGAAATCATGCCTGACCAACTGAATAATATCGACACCTCTAAACCTATGTATGTCTATTCCTATAACCCGGCGACAAACTCCTATAAGAGATACGATGAGCAGGCCGTCCTTCTGGAAGACGGCAGGATCAAATGCACCGTTGACCGCGGCTATGACATTGTTGTCTCCAATTCCGATTCCTTCACAGGCAGATAAAAATAACAGAACTATCTAAAACAGCGGGAAGCTTATAAAAAGAGGCTTCCCGCTGTTTCTGTTTTGCAGGCTGTTTACGCCAAATCCGTAAATTCCCTATGGAAATTTGCGGGCTGGTATGTTATATTGTATATATTTCCAGGGAAAGAGAAAAAATGGAAGGCATGGTTTAAATGGAGGATGTAATAACATTTGAAATTGTCAAAACCCCGGTTCAGAAAGAGGAATTTAAAGAAATGCTCCGGCAGGTTGCCAACGAATTAATTGCGCGGAATATGCCCCTGTGGGGAGAGGAAGACCTGTCAGACGAAGCTTTATTTTCAGACGGCCAAGCGTATATTTGCAGGGTGGGAAGCAAACCCGCCGGAACCTTTATCCTTTGTGATTTAGACGACTTGTTCTGGCCCCATATCACTGACGGCAAATCCCTGTTTGTCCATAAGGTTTCCGTTGGGAAGGGATTTAACGGCATGGGGGTTTCCCATAAAATGCTGGAATTTGCCAAACAGGAAGCGCTCCGGCGGCATAAAGAATATATGCGCCTGGACTGCCGCAGCGAGCGGGTCAAGCTCAGGGCAGTTTATGAAAGTTTTGGCTTTGCCTTTGTAGGGCTTACTTATTTAATTGATAAAACCTGCGCCAAATATGAGATAAGGTTATAAAATTTTCTCAGGTTTTTGTTATCTTTATTATATAAAATTGCTATTATATACATTCTATGGTATAATTATATTAATTCTGTGCGCTGTATGGCGCAACATTACAAAAACGGAGGAATCGCAAATGAAGCAGCGTGTATTGGCTTTTGATTTCGGCGCATCCAGCGGGCGGGCGATTATAGGTGAATTTGACGGCGTGAAAATCGAACTGACAGAGGTTCACCGTTTTTCCAACGATCCGGTATTAGTCAACGGAACCCTGTATTGGGACGTTCTGCGGCTGTTCCATGAAATCAAGCAGGGCATTGTCAAGGCAAACCTTGCAGGGGGTTTTGAGAGCATAGGGATAGATACCTGGGGGGTAGACTTTGGGCTTCTCGACCAGGAAGGCAGGCTTTTGGAAAACCCTGTCAATTACCGGGACGGCAGGACTGACGGCATGGTAGAAAAGCTGGCGGAAATCATCCCTCTGGACGAATTATACGGCATGACAGGCACCCAGATCATGCAGATTAACACCTTGTTCCAGTTATTCAGCCTAGCGCAAAACCGGAAAGACCTGTTAGAGCGTACAGACCGGATGCTGTTCATTCCAGACCTGTTCAATTACTTCCTGACAGGGGTAAAGGCAACTGAATATACAATAGCATCTACTTCCCAGTTATTAGGGGCGGATCACAACTGGTGCAAAGAACTGTTTAAAAAGCTCTCCATCCCGACAAATATGCTGACAGAGATTGTAAAGCCCGGCACGCAGCTAGGGCAGTTAAGCGATGCTATTGTCTCGGAACTGGGCGTGCCTGCTGCAAAGGTAATTGCCTGCGCTTCCCATGACACAGCGTCGGCAGTAGTATCTGTGCCGTCTTTGGAGGATGATTTTGTATTTATTAGCTGTGGGACATGGTCTTTAATGGGCACAGAATTGAAACAGCCGATTATGGATCAGAAATCCAAAGAATTCAATATCACCAACGAAGGCGGGTATGATTATACAACCCGTTACCTGAAAAATATTATGGGGCTGTGGCTGATCCAGGAAACCCGCCGCCAGCTTGGACGGATGGGCCAGGAATATTCCTATGCACAGTTGGAGCAGGAAGCTTTGAAGGTGAAGCCTTTCCAAAGCTTTATAGACCCGGACGCGCCGGAATTCCTGAAACCGGGCCATATCATAGATAATATCAAGGCATTTTGCAGCAAATCCGGCCAGCGTGTTCCCGAAACCGTAGGGGAAATTATGCGGTGCATTTATGAAAGCCTTGCCATGAAATACCGTTATGTCTTTGAATTTTTAAAGGAAAGCGCTGGGAAAGATTACGCCCAGATTAACGTTGTGGGCGGCGGGACAAAAGACGGCTTCCTCTGCCAGCTTTGCGCCAACGCCTGTAATACCAAGGTTGTTGCAGGGCCTATTGAAGCAACCGCTATGGGAAATATTGCCGTACAGCTTATGTCCCTAGGCTATGTGGAAAATCTGAAAGCGGCCCGAAAGGTGATTATCCAGTCCTTCCCTGTGAAGGAATTTGCCCCTGCCGGGGATATTGCTGAATGGGATAAAGCATACCAGGAATTTAAAAAGTATCTTCTGTAAATGTTCAAATAATAGTATATTTAAAACCGGCTGCCAACTGACAGCCGGTTTTTATCGAAAGCAGCAAAACATATATAAAAGGAGCTTATTAAAATGATAGCGACCCTAACGCTGAACCCCTCCATAGACTATGTTATGAAATGTACAAAGATAATCCCTGGGGAGACCAACCGGACAGAAGGAGAACAAATCTATCCAGGCGGGAAAGGTATCAATGTCTCTATTATGCTGAAACGCCTAGGAATAGACAGCCAATGTATAGCAGTCAAAGCCGGAGTGACTGGAGAGCTTTTAGAGAGCCTGCTTTATCAGCAGGGGCTGTCCCCCACTCTGATTTCCCTGAAAGGCGGCGGGTTTACCCGAATCAACGTAAAACTTCAGGGAGATGGAATCACCGAATTAAACGCAAAAGGCCCTTCCCTGACGCCTGCTGTTATGGAATCAATTTTCCATGAGCTGGAAGGTTTACAGAAAGACGACCTGCTTGTTATAGCTGGAAGGTTCCCGGAAGATGAAACCTCAAGGGAAATTTTTTCGTTTTTAGGCCAGTTAAAAAAGAAAGGAGTAAAACTGGTTGCAGACAGTTCCGGGCCTGCGCTGCAAAAACTAATGGAAATTGGCCCGTACCTGGCAAAGCCAAACCTCAGAGAGTTCAAAGAATTAACGGGAATTTCCATGACAGACTGGGAGAACATTTCCCGCGCCGCCTGTCAATTTTGGCAGCATGGGGACAGCCAATCCTTTGGGGCAGAACACATTTTGCTTTCCATGGGCGGGGATGGGGCAATTCTCTTTTGGGACAGGGAAAATATCTTTTTTGCAGAGGTTTTTGACGAAGAAACTGTCAACACCGTTGGAGCGGGGGATTGTATGCTGGCGGGCTGTCTGGCGGCTTACTTGAGGGACGGGGAGCCGGAGGAAATCCTTCGTCTGGCTGTGGCCTGCGGAAGCGCTGCCGCTTTTTCCGAATGGATTCCAGAAAAACCCCTTCCTTCAGAAAATGTCATTTCAAAACGCCTGCACATTTAAAAAACAGGGCTGTTTATAGGTTTGCCCTTTAAACAGTCCTGATTTTTCCTTTATTCAGCAGCTTCCCCGCTGTCCTTCAGCGTTCCCAGGCTTGCCGCTTTCAAATACGCGTTAATAAACCCGTCAATTTCCCCATCCATTACAGCGCCTATATTTCCCGATTCAAACCCTGTCCGATGATCTTTTGCCAAGGTATACGGCATAAACACATAAGAACGGATTTGGGAACCCCAGGCAATTTCCTTTTGGACACCTTTAATATCTTCTATCTTTTCCAAATGCTCCCGTTCTTTGATTTCCACCAATTTAGAGCGGAGCATACGCATGGCAACCTCGCGGTTCTGGATTTGGCTGCGTTCATTCTGGCACGCCACAACGATTCCTGTTGGGATATGGGTAATACGGATAGCCGATTCCGTTTTATTAATATGCTGGCCGCCTGCGCCGCTGGAACGGTAGGTGTCAACCCGTAAATCCTTATCATCAATCTTTACTTCCAGGTCGCTGTCAATTTCCGGCATTACCTCAAGGGAAGCAAAAGAGGTATGCCTCCGCCCTGACGCGTCAAAAGGCGAAATACGAACCAAACGATGCACCCCTGCCTCTGACTTCAAATATCCATAGGCGTTAGTTCCTTCTACCAGGATAGAGGCGCTTTTAATGCCCGCTTCCTCCCCTTCCAAAAGGTCAAGGAGCTTTAATTTAAACCCATGGCGTTCACCCCAGCGGTTATACATCCGGTATAACATCTGCGCCCAGTCCTGCGCTTCGGTTCCGCCTGCCCCTGCATGGAAAGTAAGTATGGCGTTCTTTCCGTCATATTCCCCTGTCAGCAGCGTTGACAGCTTTTGCTCTTCCAGCAGTTCCGAAATCTTGTCGGCGCTTTCCTTTAAAGATGGATATTCGGAAACTTCTTTTTCCTCGATTGCCAATTCCGTCATGGTTAAGGTATCTTCATACAAAGTCATTAAGTCCTGATATGCGGTCAGTTTCCCTTTTACCTGTCCCGTTTGCTGGAGCACCTTTTGGGAGTTTTCCGTATCGTTCCAGAAGTCAGGGTCTGATACCCGTGTTTCTAATTCTTCTAACTGCCGTTTTAAACCTTCAATTCCCAATGCTTCCGCAAGGTTTGTAAGTTCTTCCTCCAATCCGAGGAGCAGCAGACGGAGTTCTTCTAATTCTAACATAACGCCCTCCTGTGAGTGACTGATTTTTGTTTTCCGTATAATTGTATACCTTTCTATTATAGGGGGATTGGAAGAAAATTGCAAGCATTTGAAATCTTTTTTCATTTAATGCAGATTCTAAAAAAGCTCATTTGCGGGGATAAGCTGAGATGAGTACAAGCTGGGGCGGATTAAAAAGGTTTCGGGTCCAGGGGGCTTTTTAGGAAAGCCCCCTGGTCGCGCCCGCAGGCGCGAAATACCCCAGCAGGCTAAAGACAACAGAAACCTTACCTAAGAGACTGAAAACTAACCGCTTCGTCAGTATTCAAAATCAAAAGCCCGCTGGAATTGCT
>CAOJXI010000068.1 GCA_948465665.1 uncultured Clostridia bacterium
CCCATTATGGCGGGCTTTCTTCCGCTTCGTCCAACTCCGCAGAGTTGGACAAAACCTCCAAGTTCCCTCTTGCAGCCATCATGGCAAACCAACGGTTTGCCATGATGGCGTACCTAAGACCGTAAAACTTACAATCCCAGAGGGCCTTTCACCGAATTCACATAAATCTACAATTATTGGGCGTTCATACGGTCTAAAGCTGTTTGATAGATGTCCACCAGATCGCTCAGGCCCAGTCCTTCCATTTCCTGGACATAGTTGTTCCAAACTTCGTCATTATCAATATCCAGTTCGCCGGTGATGAACTTGGCGCGGTATACTTCATGGCAGTTTGTCAGGATATCAGCCTTCAGCGCATTCAGGTTTTCAGTTTCTTCTGTGGTAAAGTTAAAAGACCAAAGGGTTTTGGGCAGGGCAGCTTCCAGAGGCTTGGTTGCTTCGTAGGAAATACCGCGGCACTCTGCTCCGGGGAATGTGGCGTCGTCATATAGACCAGGAACGCCAGCGGAAGCATAGCAGGTAATCGCAGAAACTACCTTGTCATAGGGGTTGTCAGTGCTGACCTGGGCAAGAAGCTCATCATTATAAGTAGGCATCCCCTGATCGTTCAGGTAATAGTCTACGCCTTCCTTGCCGAAATAAAGCATCAAAGCGCCTTCTTTGGTAAAGAGGTTGTCAATCCATTTGACCAGGGAAACTGGGTCTTTGCAGTTAGCGGATATGACGAAATTGCCTTTGCCAAGACCGCGGCTGCGGGTATTCCAGTCGCTGTGGCCATCCGGGCCGGTAAGCGGCGCTTGCAGATAGGTATAATCATCGGTGTTTACGCTGGCTGCCTGGAGGTTGTGGTAAGCCAACCCAAAAATCTGGTTCTGGGAACCAAGGGCAACCATAGAGGAAGTTTTAAGGCTGAACAGATCAGGATCCATTAAACCTTCTGCGTACAGTTTGCGGATATAGGAAAGCATTTTGCGGTAATCGTCGCTGGTGTAGACAAAGCGTACCTTGTTGGGATTGTTGGGGTCGGCATCAACAGAGGTATCGTCGCGCCCACGGTTATTAATGCCGAAAGCTCCTGCAAAAAGAAGGAAAATACGGGAGCTGCCATTAGAAGTGATACCCACTTCGTCGCTGGGGTCGCCGTTACCGTTGGCGTCATTATCACGGATTTTAATAAGCAGCTCATACAGTTCATCTGTCGTTTTTGGAGTATTGGCAGGATCCCAGCCAACTGCTTCCATCATTTTTTTATTCAGGAAAAGCTTGGGGAGGGTGGTTGCGGAAATGCTGTCGTTAAGGGACGGGGCATAATACAGGGCTCCTGTTTCCGGGTCGCATATGGATGACCACAGGTTCCGTTCATCCAGGGCAGCGCAGAGATTGGGAGCATGTTCCTTAACCATGTCTTTGATATCCAGGAATAAGCCTTCCGGCCCATAACGTTTTGTCTGCGCATCGGAAACCTGGGCGCGGAAGAAAGCGTCAGGCATTGCGGAAACATCGGCGGCAGCAAACAGGATATTGCGCTTTTCCGTTATTTCGTCAAGGGTGTATAGTTCCCAGTTGATATGTACGCCGGTTGCTTCCTCAAGATACTGCCAGCATTTCATGCCTTCCCAGTCGTCCTGATAATTGGCATTGTAGGCAGCCCAAAAGTTGAAATTCAGGGTTTGATCTGACACCCGGCGGACTTTCCCCAGTTCTACATCCGGTGCTGTTGAAGCCGTACCGTTATCAGATGGGGCTGTAGAAGTACTGTTGGAAGGTGCGGCGGGAGTGCCGCTGGGGGCACTGGCAGATGGTGTTGAGCTTTGGCTGTTGGAACACCCTCCCAGAATAGCAGATGCAGACAACATGAGGCTTAATAAAGCCGCAAGCATTTTTTTACTTTTCAGGGTTTTCATCATTGTCGCTCCTTTTGTTTATTTTTGATAGATATTTTGTATAGTTTATTTTATTATTTCTATTATTTATTGTACAATATTGAGAAATAAATATCTTCTCATCCCCTGCTGTCTTATTCTCATAAACTGCTGTTTTTGTTAAATCAGAAGAAATTTTTTGGAAATATTAACCCAATTTTAATTATCCATTTATCGTAAAGTTCATTTTGTTGCTTTTAACTCAACCTTATGGTATACTTTCGGTAACAAGCCCATAACAGACAATTTAAAAGAAATTTTGGGAATTAATATATATTTGTCCGTATCGGAAAAGTATCCGTATAAAACAGCAACGGCCAAGTAGTTACGCCTGGCCGTTGCTTTCAAAAAGAGAGGGTGAATATTTTTGGATACCTTAAAATATGGAGATACCATTGGCATTATATCGCCAAGTTCAGTTGCGGATAAAAGTAAATATCAAAAGTATATAAAGGAGCTTGAAACCTTAGGGTTTCGGGTTAAAGCCGGAAAAAATCTTTATAAGGACACATATAAGTATATTGCTAGCGTAAGAGAACGGGCAGACGATTTCAACGAAATGGTATATGATGAAACCGTAAAGCTAGTATTCTTTGGCGGCGGCCATGGAAGCGTTGAACTGCTGCCATATATTGATTATAGAAAGATAAAGAAGTCTCCGAAATATTTTTTGAGTTACAGCGACGGAACATCCCTTTTAAGCGCAATATATGCACAAACCGGAATTACAACATACTATGGCCAGACCCCAGCGCTATATGATAATATCAGCGAATACGATAAAGGTCAGTTTCTTTCCCATTTTGTAAAGGGAAATGTTACCAATTATATCCGCAATAGCGAATGGTATACCCTAATGGAAGGATTATGTGAGGGTATCCTTCTTGGGGGATATTTGCTTAACTTTGCATTATCGCTGGGAAACAGATTTTTTCCTTATCCAATGGATCGAAATTATATTTTGTTTCTGGAAGAATCAGAAAAATATCAGTCTGTTAAAGATGTTGGGATGTTTTTAACCTGTATAGAACAGAACCCGTTAATGGAACATGTTACTGGGGTATTGTTCGGCCATTTTTCAAATGAAATTTCTTCTATCCTATTTGAAGTGTTGGAACGTTTTGGGCAAAGGCATGGTATCCCCATTGCTTATTGTAATGATTTTGGACATGGAGACAACCATGCAATTTTCCCTATTGGCAAACCTGCAGTTTTAGATACTAGAGCTAAAACGCTGATATTTTTACAATAGCTGCGGCACATCCCCACAACAGCGGGATTGTAATTTAAAGTGAAGATGCCTTTCCCAGATAGACATAGCTAATCCGCTTCTGAAATGATAACAGTGGAAATGGACTCCGGCTCCAACGCCAGCGAAGCAATCTGTCCGTTTAAACGCAGACAAACAGGAATCTGAAAATCATTCCGATTCAAAAGAGCGCAAACCAGCTTGCCATCTGGGTTGTGAAAAGCCGTTACTTCTAACTGCTCCGTATAACGGGAATGGCCGATGCGCACTGCTCCCGGCTGGATAAAGTGACTGAAATGCCAGATATAATCCAGCGAGGCCCGCCGCAGAAGCTTCCCTTTTTCGGTATCATACAAATAGGGAGCATCACAGAAATTATTGACATAGTTAGGGCCTCCCTGCTCATCCAGAACCAGGTTCCAATCGTAAAAAGCTGTCATTCCCCCATTAAGGTTTCCGATTATGTCATGGGCATACTTCTGGGCGTTTTCCAACAGCTTGTCTGCGCTGAATTTGGAATACTCAATACAGGCTTCCGATAAGATCAGCTTTTTATCCGGGAAGCTCCGATGCACCAAATCAACTGCTTCAAAGTGATCCCCGCTGTACCAATGAAAGGCGAATCCAGATGTCAATTTATCTGCTTCCGGGTCAGCGCAAACAACACAGGCGCGCTCGTACAGGCGCTCCTTGTTGTGATCCCACAAATAAATTTCAACGTCGTCCAGCCCGTTCCGGCGAAGCGCCGGGGCAAGATTCTCTTTTAAAAAATCCCGTTCTTCTTCGGCAGTATACAAACAGGAATCCCAGGTTTGGGTTGCCGCCGGTTCATTTTGCAGAGACAGCCGCCGGATGGAAAATCCCCGCTCCCGCAGAGCCATAATATATTTGCAGAGATAATCCGCCCAAAAGCCCCTCATTTCCGGCTTTAGCTTTCCGCCGGAGGTGCGCAGGCCATTGGTTTTCATAAAGGCCGGAGGGGACCAGGGGCTTACCATCAGCTCTAAATCCGTCTGACGCTCCCGCGCCCCATGAAGCAGCGGCAGAATATGTTCCTCCATTGGGCGGAGGGAAAAGCTTTTCAGTTCCTTGTCGGCGGAATCGGACATTGCCTCATAGGGATGTACGGAAAAATCGCAGCTGTCCAGCGGCACGCGGCCCAACCGATAATTCATCTGATCTTTGCTGAAATAGCTGTCCAAAAATTGCCGCTGCTCTGCGGGGCCCATCTTAGAAAATACATATCCGGCGGAATCGGTAAAGGCGCCGCCAAACCCCTCAAACGTCTGATCGGTGAACTGGGGATAAAGGTTGACAACCTGGTTTTCGATGCCAGTATCCGGCTTAAATGCTGTCCGATGGGATTTACACTCACATTTTCCGGCAGAGGATACCGTAGTAAAATATTGCAGCTACATTATAATCACTCCTGTTTAAAATTATCCTCAAACGGGCTGTAAAGGCTGTGCTTATAGCCTTTACAGCCCGTAATTTTTAGGGATTGGTATTTAAGGAATCATATTCCCGGCCGCTGCATACAGCCCATACCATTCCTTACGGGTTAATGGAATATCTGAGCCAGAACATCCATCCTTTAACCGTTGGGGATTCGTTGTCCCAAGAATCACTTGGATATTGGAGGGAACACGGGTCAGCCACGCAACCGCTATGGCTGTATTGGTGACATCATATTTTCCGGCCAAACTGTCAATCATCTGGTTCAGCTTGCCATACCGCTCATAGTCTCCCAGGAAAGGCCCCTCAAAATATCCCTTTTGAAAGGGAGACCACGCCTGAAGGGTAATATCCTTTAAACGGCTGTATTCATAGATGCCGCCAGTGCGGTCAATGCTTTGGTCAATCTTCATATTGACCGCGAGCCCGCTGTCAAATACCGGCGTATGAACCATGCTCATCTGAAGCTGGTCAACAATCAGCTTCTGTCTGGTATATTTTTGAAGCAGCTCAATCTGCATGGGGTTTTGGTTGGAAACGCCGAAATATCGTACTTTGCCGCTGGTATGCAGGCTTTCTATTGCTTCCGCAGTCTCGTCAGGCTCCATCAAAGGGTCGGGCCGGTGAAGCAGAAATAGATCCAAATGATCGGTGCGCAGCCGTTTCAGGCATCCGTCCACTGCGCTTAAAATATACTCCTTTGAAAAATCAAAGTAGCCGTCCCGGATAGAGCATTTGCTTTGGAGCAGCATTTGATCCCTGATTGACGGATTCATTCCTACGGCCTCGGCAAACAGCTCCTCGCAGTTACCGCCTCCATAGATATCGGCGTGGTCAAACAGATTGATCCCTTCCTCCATCGCTGTGCGGATCAACCGTTCTGCCTCAGCTTTGGAGAGACTGTTTAAACGCATACAGCCCATCACAATGTTAGATACCGTCAAATCAGTTCCAGAAATATGAATATACTTCATAATGTCCTCCTTAACCGGCCTTGCCGCTTTCCTTTGCGGCATCCACCGCCGCCTTCAGTCTGGCGATATCAATATCTCCGGGCACTGTGCAGTCAGCACCGAGCATGAATCCCTTCCTGCCGTAATCGTCGATTATTTTCCGGCTTTCCGATGCAATTTCCTCAAGTGTGCCATCCAACAGCAGGCCGTGATTGTCCAAACCGCCCAGGATAGGGGCATGGAACAGCTTTCCCCCCTCTTTTAATGAAAGGCCGGTACGGTGTATGTCCCAGTTAAATAAATCTCCAGGGTAGTCCACATACCATTCTGGGCTGGATTGGAAACCATGCTCGGCCTCTCCACAGATATGCAGGATGTTATACCCCTTCGCCGCCTTAACTGCGTTGAGCACTTGGAGGTCAAATGGCTTTACTAGCTTTTCCCAGGTTTCACGGGAAAAGCGCTGCGGTTCGCTGAACTGCCCGGAGTAATAGACACCGCTTACTCCCGCTTCCATATACCCCTTTGCCCAATCTGTAAGGGCATCGGCCAGCTTTTGAATCCCAACGAGAACTGAATCCGCATCCTCCCGGCAGTGGCGCATAAAGGCCTCGTTTTTTTACACACGGCCTAGACAGTTATTAAAAACTGGCATCTTTTATATGAAAATGACATCAAAGATTTTCTCATTTGACAGGATGAATCCGCTCACGGTATTCTGTTGGGGTAATGCCCTCCATCCTTTTGAAAAAGCGTATCATCGGCCTGGCATCAAAATATCCGGTCTGACGGGCAATAGTTTTAATGGGCATATCGGTTTCCAGAAGGAGCTTGACCTGCTCGATCCGTTTCTTGTGGATATACTCCAGCGGGGTGAACTGTGTCTTACGCTTAAAAAAGAGGGAAAGATAAGACGGGGTCATATTAAACTGCTGCGCTATCGCCGAAACAGTAAATTCCGGGTCTGTATAGTGGGCGTCAATATAGGCCAGGAGCAGTGAAAGGGATTTCGGGTCCTCCTGTATTGTTTCTGGCTGCGGCAGGGTTTCCGAGTCCTTTTCCGATTCCGACACCCTTGCCGCCTCTGTCAGCAGCTCCTGAGCCTTTCGGTAGGAATGGCCGCGTATCTCGCTGATTGCCGCCCTTTCGAGGGCGGCAAACGGAGAATCCATATCAATATCCTGATAAAGCAGCACCGGCTCTGTTTTGCAGTTTGAGCGGTATTCCATTACCTTCTGTACCTCCTGATAGCAGGAGGGAATCCCGTCAAAGCCACAATGGATATCACTGATGGAGATGGATATTTCCACCCGGAAATCCCGCTCCATCCGTTCCACCAAATCCCCGATACAGGCGCGGATTTCCCGCAGGATATGCTCTTTTTCAAAACGTTCATCAATGTTAAACAGCGCAAGCAGAATCCCTTCATATTCGGCAAGAAAGAAAGGGTAATCGCTGCCCATCCGGCCATTTAAAAGGTTTGTAACCGCAAAAAAGGCCAGATGGGACATCTCCTGATTCACCTGTTCCAAATTTTCAAAGAAAAGGTTGCTGCCGTCCTCAATATCAATGCCCGCGATTAGGAAGCACTCATGTGGGAAACAAACCCCAAACGACCCGATTTCCTCCAAAAACTGCTGCCGGAACCCTACCCCTCCCTAGATGACCCTGTACATCAGGTAATTTTTATCGCATTGGAGCGGTGGTCAATAATTTCCTCATTATGGATATTCCGCTGAACCAACTCTTGGAGCGACTGCTCAATCAGCCGGAAGTCGTCTGCGTCCTGCTTGGAAGAAACATCCGGCAGAATGGACACGATCTGTTTAATGGGGTTGTAGCTTCTGTGCGCCATTGAGCCCGCCATCGGAACCCCGACCGCAAGGCAGATCACCACATATAAAAGCAGCAGCAGCTTCATATAAAAAAATATTGCGGGAATACGCACTTTGAGGGATCAGCCGGACAAACCGCATATACAGCAGGGAGGGGCCATCCAGCAGGCGGTATCCCCGGTAATTTTTCTGTGTTCCGGCGGCCGCCAGTATCTCGCTGGCCGGAGCGATGGATTCCGCCTGGCTGGTACATAGGTATTCGCCGTTCTTATCAAAGAGGAAGGTCTCCGAATTTTCTTCCCTCATAAGTTTATTCAAGGTATCCCGCCGCAGGCGGATAAAAATTGTCACCGTTGACTCTCCGTCCAAGGCAAGGGAAGCGTTGGAACGGATAACAAAAGGCATTTTGGGGATGGAAACCGGAGTGATAAAAAAGCGAAGATTGTTCTCCTGCTGCAACTCCTGATAGAAAGCATCAACATCCATTGCCAGGATATCCAGCCTGTCCTTTATCCCTCCAACCCGCGAAAAATAGTATTGTGTACTCAGTACTGTATCGCTTTGATGAAAATAAAGAATAATGTCGTCCATATAGCTGTTTGCAGTTACCGACAGATTTAAATGATCTTGTATTTCCCGCATTTTCAGGTAATCCGTTTTGCCGTACCTCGTTTTTTGGGCCAGAGACTTGACCGAATCATTCGCCAAAAGGGAGTCCATAACGTTATTCATGTTTTCTATATTATCCCCGATGCTGTCACCCATATGGCTGATCAGCTGCATATGGGCGTTGTCAACCTCGGTGCGGATAATCGCAAACGCAAAAAATAAAAGATAATCCCAAACAGCAGCGGCAGAAGAAAAATTTTTGCATAGGAAAGCATAATGGTGCGCAGGATTTGATTCATACGATAACGTTTCATAAACTTCCCCCCCCATAGTAAACAGCAGGCGCCGCTGAAATGGTTCAAAAAACAAAACCATGACCTCCCGCCCTTGGAAGCACAGCGGATGATCCAAATGGTATAGCAACTCATATTTATATTTTAGCCGAATAAATGACAATTTACAAGCATTTTTTGTTTCACTTTATGCAAAGGATTGACAAACCGGTTTATCCTCTGTATACTGATGATGGGATATAATATAAGTGTTGCTTTCCTTTCAACCGTAAATAGGACAGGAGAATTTTCCTGTTTGCGGCTGGATTTTTTTATTTCCAGGCCGCTGTTCCCCCCTTTTTTGCCGGGGTGGAATATCAGGAAAGGATATGCAAAACTATGAAGATAACAGCCATTTTAGAAAAACAGGTGGATCAATGGATTTCAGAGCATCAAAAACAGTTAGCAGAGGAAATATGCCGGCTTATCCGATATCCCAGTATTTTGGAGGAACCCTCCCCCGGCGCTCCCTTTGGACGTTCCTGCCGCGAGGTATTGGAATCCTATCTCGAAATCGGGAAAAGCCACGATCTGGCAGTCCAAAACCATGAGGGCTATATGGGGGAATTGACAATTCCCGAATGGCAGTCAAGGCCCGCTTCCATAGGGCTTTTAGGACATTTGGACGTTGTCCCCGCTGGGGACGGCTGGATTTACCAGCCCTTTGAACCGGAGGTTAAGGATGGCTTCATTATTGGCCGCGGCTCCCAAGATAATAAAGGCCCGTGTATGGCGGCCATGTATACGCTGCTCTGCCTGCGCGACCTGAATCTTCCGCTGCAATATGACATTCGTGTCCTCGCCAGGACAAACGAGGAAAGCGGGATGGGCGATGTAACGTATTATACCGCCCACTGCCGTGTTCCCGATTTGGTATTGGTGACAGACAGCGGTTTTCCAATCTGCTACGGGGAGCGGGGAATCGTAAGCGGACAGATGATTTCTGCTCAAACGGTTCCCCCCCCCCCCAGATAAAGGGGATTGATGCGGGAAAGGAAGCGGGCATTTTTCCCAAACGTGCAGAAATCCGGCTGGAAAAAAGCGGCGCGCTTTTAGGGAAACTGCAATACGCGTCTTTACCGAAAAACTGCGGATGGAGGGAAGAACCGGAAGAAGTGATTCTCTGGGCAGAAGGAACCGGCGGTCATTCGGCATTTATCCCCCATGGTCAAAATGCTATTTCAACCCTTTTGAAGCTGTTGCTGGATCATGATTTATTGGAGAACGCTTCCGACTGGGAATTGTTCTCCTTTGCGGCAACGGTCAGCGGATCGCCGCACGGGGAGGCTCTGAGAATTGACTGTGAGGACGAACTTTCGGGGCAGATGAAATGTGGATGCGGCGTTTTAAAGCTCCATTCGGGAAGGCTTCAGATGGGGTTCAGCGCAAGGTGCCCTCTCAGCCAGAAGGAATCAGATATCTTGGCGCGTATCCAGGATTGCTGTGTCCAAAACGGTTTTCATGTGGAGCAGGGCCGGATTCTGGAAGCCAACTATTTTCCCAAAGAAAGCCCTGTTGTCCGCACCCTCAGCCAAACATTTCAAAGAGTTACTGGGCTTGACTGGGCACCGCAGATTTTTGAGGCTGGGACCCATGCCCGCAAGCTGCCCAACGCTGTCGCGTTTGGGCCGGGCGGGCTGATGGGAACCTGTACGCCGGACTGCACATTTCTTCCTAAGGGACATGGTGGAGCACACCAGCCGGATGAAGCCCAGTCCATCGACGCCCTGTGCATGGCGTTAAAAGTTTATATCCTGGGCACTCTCGCCCTGGACGGAAAACCTTTGGGCAGGGAGGATATAGAATGAAACGTGAAAACTTGCTTTTATCACTTGTCCCGGACAGAGATACCGCCATCCTTTTGACCAGCTTTCCAGTTTTGCGTTATTATGCAGGGGATTCGGTATTGGAAGGCAGCGCAATTTTGGCGGGAAAATTCGGCGCGCTGCTCTATCCCAGCTTTTCCGCTGAGAGGAAAGAGGCGTTTCGGAGTTTCCGGCGCAGCCTGCCGCCGGAAATAAAACGTCTGGAAATAGAATCGTCCAGCGTTTCCGCCATGGACGCCTTTTTTCTGAGACAGTCCCTTTCTATTGATATCGTTCTCAATGGGGAATTGGAACAGCGCATTGCCAGCCAACGGCAAAGGAAGCAGCCAGACGAAATTGAAAAACTCCGCTATGCCCAGCAGATCACAGACCGGGCCTTTGCAGATGCGCTGAACTTTATTCATCTGGGGATGACAGACCGGGAATTACAGAAGCTGATTGCCGATAAGCTGTGGGAGGAAGGTTCACAGATGACCTCTTTCAATCATGTGGTCGGCTGCGGCGAAGATACCGCCGATCCCCACGTGCGGCCCACAGGAAGAACCGCCCAAAGGGGAGACCTGATTATGATGGATATCGGGGCAGTGGTCGAGGGCTATGGTTCCGATATGACGCGCATGATCTCCCTGGGGCCGCCAAATGATGAACAGCGGGAAATTTACGAATTGGTAAAAGCTTCCCAGGCTGCGGGATTGGCCGCTGTAAAGTCAGGCGTAAAATGTTCGGAGATTGACCGCGCTGCCCGTCAGGTGATTGAACAGGCAGGTTATGGAGACGCTTTTCCCCATGGGCTGGGTCATCCGGTGGGAGCGGGCGGGCAGGAGGGTCCTAGGCTTTGCCGGGAAGAAGCACAGGTTCTTCCCTTTGATATTGTTGTAACTGTGGAACCGGGCATATATCTTCCGGGAAAATTTGGAATCAGAATTGAAGATATGGTACTTGTCTGTAAGGATAAAATTGAGAACCTCACACAGACTTCCCATGAGTTGTTTGTTATGCCTCTTTTTTACAGCCCCATTGCTTGCCTACGATATGCTTCATCTATATCTGTTCCAGTCCGTAATAAAATCCCACAAAGCTAACTGAAACAAGGCAG
>CAOJXI010000069.1 GCA_948465665.1 uncultured Clostridia bacterium
CACCCCCGAAGCAATTCCAGCGGGCTTTTTATTTTGAATACTGACGAAACGGTTAATTATCAGTCTCTTAGGTAAGGTTTCTGTTTTCTTTCAGCAAGCTGGGGTATTTCGCGCCTGCGGGCGCGACCAGGGGGCTTTTTAGGAAAGCCCCCTGGACCCGAAACCTTTTTAATCCGCCTTAGCTTGTACTCGTCTCAGCTTATCCCCGCAAATCTGCTTTATCGAACCCATCTTATATTATACTCCCTTAAAGTATTATAGCCAACAAAATCTTTATTCAACAAGCAGTTATATGGAACAATTTTCAGGAAAAAAATTATACTGCCCTCCAGTTTAATATCCCCAATTTTACAGATACTAGGAGTACCGCCTGCATTTTGGGGATTACGAAATACACCAAAACCACATTTAGGTCAGAAAAAAACAGTCTAATTCACCAAATTCTCATTTGCTTAACCGTATAATATAATCAAAAATCCTGAAATTAAAAAAATAGCGTGATTTTTATTGATTCTGTTTTTAAATTGTTGTATAATCAAAAATGCAATTAAGAAACTAAAAAGTTTCATAAAGTTTTCTGGAAGGACGTTCCCTGTTGGATAGACCGCTGGCAGTACAGAAAAAAATGCAACTTCTGACTGCGGAATATTCTAAAAGGATATCTTTATTGATTGCGGAAAAGGAAAAATAATTTTCCTGGCTTATGAAGTTTGTAACTTTAACAAGAGGAGGAATATGTCATGAAAAAAGTTCTGGCAATCCTGTTGGCCGCAAGTATGCTTTCTTTAGCGGGATGCAACAGTTCCAGCTCCAGCGGCAGTTCCGGCACTCCCAGTAATTCTGGTACATCCGGTACATCCCAGTCTACCGGCGGGGATGCTCCTACAACTAACCTTACTACCCCCGGCGGCAAGCAGGGCGGCACCATGGTTGTTTATTTGTCCGGCGATCCCAGCGGCTGGAATCCTGACTATAAGAGCGACGATAACCTGTGGCCTATCGCCCAGAATGTCTTCAACCGCCTGATTAAGCTGGCTCCCTTTGACGGGATTGATATGGACTTAGCTGAGTCTTATGAGTTTTCCGAAGATGGGAAAACCTTGACCTTCCATCTCCATGAAGGTGTTAAATGGCATGACGGTGAACCTTTTACCTCCCGTGATGTAAAGTGGACTTATGACACCATGATTTCTGAACAATGGTTTAAGGCGCAAAGTCTTGAAAGCGTTGAAAGCATTGACTGCCCGGATGATAACACTGTTGTTTTCCATTTGAAAGCACCTGATGTTACTATCATTGCAAAATTGGCTTGGTATGGTACCTTTATTCTGCCTGCCCACATTTATGAGGGTACTGATGTTGCCACTAACGATGCAACTATGAATCATCCAATTGGTACCGGCCCCTTTAAGTTTGATTCCTTCACTACTGGCGTTTCTGTTAAGCTCACAAAGAATGAGGATTTCTGGGGCGATGAGCCAATGGCAGACGAAATTATCTACTCTATCATTACAGACCAGGAAACCGCTTATCAGGCGTTTCTGAACGGTGAAGTTGACTATTACGGTTCTTCCATTCCTACCGCTCATACCCATGACCTGGACAACAATCCCGATTACCGTTTGTTCCATTCCCTGGCCCAGAACCGTACCTATATCACATTTAACTTCAATGACCCTGATTTCAGCAAAGTTGAAGTGCGTCAGGCATTTGCCTACGCAGTAGACCGCCAGGGTATTTATGACCGGTTAGGTGATGGCAAGGGCAAAGCAGAAACCTTTATTTCCCCTCTGCAAACTGACTATGTGGACGAAAATTACAAGATGCCTGAAAGAGATATCAACAAGGCCATGGAACTGCTGGAGTCTGCCGGTTATACCAAAGATGCGGACGGCTTCTATCTCCATACCACCTTTGACTGCTTTGAATCCGGCAACTTTGCTGATATTGCACAGATTGTAAAAGCAAACTTGGCAGAAGCAGGTATTGATATTACCATTAATATGATGGAATATGCAGCTTGGGGCGAAAAGGTAAAGGATAATAAGAACTATTCCGTTACTATGCTGGCTGGATACCAAGGTCCTGACGTTTCCGGCGTTGCTGCCCGTGTACAGTCTGATGGCTCCAGTAACTTTGGCGGCTACTCCAACCCAGAACTGGATGAAGCTATGATCGCTTCCAATTCCTGCTCAGATAAAGCGGAACGTGCAAAATATCTGAGCACTGTTCAGAGAATTATGAGCGAGGATATGCCTCTTGTTCTGCTGATGGATAACGGCGGTTATTATCCTGTACGCAACACCACCCTGGGTTCTCCCTGGGATGTTCCTGAAAAGGCCGCTTCTTCCGAGATGACTTATTTCTGCTACTCTGAAGATAAATAAACTTCGTGTTTGCTTGCTGAATGAATAAGCGGAAACCATATACCTTAGAGGAAGCTCGGCATAGGCCGGGCTTCCTCTGTATAGTAAATTTTCTCGAAACAAACTTTCTATATCTTTTAAATGATTTTATTTCAATTCGTTGAAAAGCCTCCCCTTGTTTTCATGAAAATCACAGAGCTTGTCCGTTTTTAAAAAGGCGGGATGTTTCTGACAAAAATATAGATTAAAAAATAATTTGCTAATGGAAGAGGAGAGAGTTAAGAGTTATGAGACGGTATATTCTAAAGCGTTTGCTCACCGGCATCCTGATGGTTGTCATTTCCGTCGCTCTGAACTTTACTTTGATCCGTCTGGCTCCTGGCGATCCCGTTAAAATGATTGCCGGACTGGATGATCCGAACCCGGAACAGGTCAGAGTTTTGACAGAGAAATACGGGCTTGATAAGTCCATCCCTGAACAGTTTGTTATCTACATTAAAGACGTTCTCCATGGCGATTTTGGTTATTCCTATGTGAATGAGCGCCCGGTTTTGGAAGTCATTGGGGAAAAGGTTGTTCCAACCCTGATGCTTTCCTTAACGGCGATGGTGCTGGCTGTAGTGCTTGGAACACTGATAGGTGTTTACGCAGCACGGAAAAACGGCGGACCCTTTGATACTATTATGTGTAATATGTCTTATCTGTTTGACTCAACCCCTAGTTTCTGGCTGGGACTAATTCTGATGCTGGTCTTTGCCTCAACATTGAAGTGGGTGCCAACTTCCGGTATGGTAAACCTGCGCGCCCCTGCTACTGGCATTGGGCATGTGCTGGATGTAATGCACCACCTTATCCTTCCGGTATCTACATTGGTAATTGTGCAGTTCCCCTATTATTTCCGTATTGCACGTTCTTCTGTACTGCAGGTAATGAGCGAGGACTTTATTACCACCTTCCGCGCCACTGGTATGAAAGAAAAACGTATCTTTAATAAATATGTTATGAGAAACGCCATTATCCCAACTATTACAGTTGTAGGCAACAGCTTGGCGTTCCTGATTTCCGGTACTGTCTATGTAGAAACCGTTTTCTCCTGGCCAGGTATGGGCCGTCTCCTTTACAGCTCCATCAGCAAACGTGATTATCCTATGCTCAGCGGAATTTACTTAATTATTGCACTTTCCGTTGCAGTGATGATGATTATTGTAGACCTGGTCTACAGCGTAATCGACCCAAGAATCAAGTACGACGAGTAAGGAGGGAACAGAATGAAGAAAAAAATTGAAGCAGTAAAACGCGCTTATAAAAACAACCAGCAGCTAAAGGTTGGAACAGTTCTGTTAATCTTCCTGCTGTTATGCGCCCTCCTGGCATCTGTTCTGGCTCCCTACAGCCCTTATGTGCTTACAGAAGATATTCGGGTTGGCCCAGGGGTAAACGGCCATTTGCTGGGTACAGACGCGTTGGGCCATGACATTTTGAGCCAATTGCTTTTCGGGGCAAGAACTTCCCTGCGCATCGGAATTGTGGCGGCTCTTATTGCTGGAACCATTGGTACACTGATTGGCGGTATCGCTGGATTTTTTGGCGGCAAAGTGGATAAGTTCATTGTAGAATTTATTAATGTGTTTGTTATGACCCCTTCCTTTTTCCTAATCCTTATTGTTGTAGCCATGTTCGGCAGCAGCATGAAATATGTTATGATTGTTATAGGGCTGACTTCCTGGCCAGGAAATGCGCGCCTGATGCGTGCCCAGGCGATTTCCCTGCGCAACCGCACCTTTGTCAAATCCTGCCAGGCTATGGGGGAAAGCCGCCTGAGCATTATGTTCCGGCATATTATCCCCAACGGCATTTTCCCCATTATCGCCAATACCACGATGCGTGTTTCCGGTGCAATCCTGATGGAATCCGGGCTTTCCTTCCTTGGGCTGGGCGACCCCAACGTCATAAGCTGGGGCCAGATGATCAGCAATGGCAAAGCATATTTGACCAATGCTCCCTGGATTTCCATTGTTCCCGGTTTGGCGGTTGTTTTGACCGTGTTGACCTTTTTCCTAATTGGTGACGGACTGAACCGAGTAATTGCTCCCAAAATGAACGCTAACAAGTAAGGAGGGAGAAAGTAGAGATGGCTTTATTAGAGCTAAAAAATATGAATATCACCTATAAGGTGGGAAAAAAGCGTGTTTTTGCCGTACAGGATGCCTGTATGGAAATTGAGGAACAGGACGCTGTGGGCATTGTGGGCGAGTCTGGTTCCGGTAAATCCACCCTGGCTATGGGTGTGTTGCGTCTGCTCTCCCCCCGGATTGCAGATATTGACGGCGAAGTCCTTTATAATGGCCAGGATTTCCTGAAACTTAACGAGGATGAATTAAGCAAGCTGCGCTGGAAAGAAATTTCTGTTGTCTTCCAAAAGTCCATGAATGCTTTGAGTCCTGTCCATAAAGTCGGCGCTCAGATGGAAGATGTATACCGTATCCATTTCCCAAAGGCGAGTTCTGAAGAAGTTAAGAAGAAAATTTATGACCTGTTCCAGATAGTAAACCTTTCCGACCGTGTATATGAGCTTTACCCCCACGAGCTTTCGGGCGGCATGATGCAGCGTGTTTCCATTGCGCTGAGCCTGTTGTTCTCGCCCAAGCTGCTGGTATTGGACGAGGCTACCACAGCCCTTGACGTTGTCACCCAGGGACAGATCCTTTCCGAAATCATGGCGCTCCAGGATAAGATGAAGCTGACCCGTATGATGATTACCCATGACGTTTCCGTTGTATCCTCCACCTGCAACAAGGTAGTGGTTATGTATGCAGGACGCATGATGGAACAGGGATATGTTACCGACGTACTGGTTCATCCCAAACATCCCTACACCCAGGGCCTGCTCCGTTCCTTCCCTTCCTTTACTGGGGCAAAGTCTGATTTGAGGGGTATTCCCGGTTCCCTGCCGGATTTAAGCATAAAACCAACAGGCTGTGTTTTTGCTGACCGCTGCCCCCATGCAACAGATCAATGCCGCAGCAAGCTGCCTGAAATGAGAACCGTAGGAAATAAGTGGCAGGTTGCCTGCCATCTGGCGGAAGGAGAAAACAATGGCTGAGAGAATTACAACAAACGACCAGTATGTACTCGAAGTCAATAATCTTTCCAAGTGGTACGTACAAAAAAAGGTCGTAAAAAAAGACGGCAAAGTAAGCAAAAAACAGGACATTAAAGCTGTTGACGGCGTGAGCTTTACCCTGAAAAAAGGAGAAATTTTAGGTGTAATCGGGGAATCCGGCTGCGGCAAGTCTACCTTGGGGCGCGTCCTGATTTATCTGGAAGACCCTACCGGCGGACAGATTAAGCTTTTCGGCGAATCCGCCACTGCCATGGTGAAAAGAGACCCTTTAAAATTCCGCCGCACCTGCCAGATGATTTTCCAGAATCCCTTTGATACCTTTGACCCACGTTACACACTCCGCAAGATCCTTATGAATCCTCTAAAACTCCACAACATTGGCGCTGACGAGGATGAAAGGCTTAAAATTGTACTTGGCGTTCTGGAAAGAAGCGGCCTGCGGCCTGCAGAAGAATACATTGACCGCCATCCCCATGAATTATCCGGCGGGCAGCTCCAGCGTATTTCCATTTTACGATCCATGCTGCTGGAACCTGCCTTTATGGTTGCCGACGAACCCGTTTCCATGCTGGACGTTTCTATCCGCGCTGACATTATCAATATGCTCCAGGAACTGGTTCAGGAACATCATACTTCTATGGTCTTTATCAGCCATGATATTGCCACTACCCGGTACATCTCCGACAAGGTTGCCGTTATGTATTTGGGCCGTGTGGTTGAAATGGGCGATACCGATGAAGTCCTGCATAATCCACAGCATCCTTATACCAAAGTGTTGATTTCTAACTGCGCTTCGCTGAACCCGCTGGAGAAAAAAGAGGTTATTAAGGTGTCGGGCGAGCCCCCAACGCCTATTGATAACGGCCCTGGGTGTTACTTTGCGCCAAGGTGCTATCGGGCATGTGATAAGTGCTTTAAAGAGTATCCCGGCCCGGTGGATTTGGGGAATGGGCATTGGGCTTCCTGCTACTTCGCAAATGAGAAGGATGAAATAGCCGATAAGACAATAGCAAAGGATATAGCAGACGCAAAATAATGCCGCCCAGCCTACCGGTACAAAATCAAAAAGGTTTGAAGAGTCCAGAGGAACTTTCCTAAAAAGTTCCTCTGGTCGCCAGTTCAGCGCGCTGAACTGAACCCGCCAGGCGCGAAATACCCCAGCAGGCTTAAAGCCAAGGTAAGCCTTACCTAAGAGACTGATAACTAACCACTTCGTCAGTATTTAAAATCAAAAGCCCGCTGGAATTGCTTCGGGGGTGGGATAAGATTGGGATTGGTACCAGCTTCGGGCGGGCAGCCCCATTATGGCGGGCTTTCTTCCGCTTCGTCCAACTCCGCAGAGTTGGACAAAACTTCCAAGTTTCCTCTTGCAGCCATCCAGCAAACCAACGGTTTGCGATGATGGCGTCCCTGAAACCACAAACACTTCAGCGAATTTCTATGGAAAGCCTGTTTTTTAATGGGCTTTCCATTTGAAATATCTGGCACAATTAAAAAATCCATAAAACAAGGGGGAAAACACATGGCAGACTTTACCAAACTCATTGAAAACGTCCCGGATTTCAAGGAATTCCTGACCGTTGACGAAATGGACGAAAACTCCAAAAAGCTGGCGGCAGAATACCCTGACAAAGTATCCATCTTCCAGGCAGGGACTTCCCGCAAAGGGCACCCTATCTATTGCCTGAAAATCGGCAGTGGGAGCCGCAACGCCTTTATGTTCGGCTGCCCCCATCCCAATGAGCCTATGGGCGCAATGATGCTGGAATATTTTTCCCGCGCCATTGCTGAGGACGACAAACTCCGCGAAGAACTGGATTATACCTGGTACCTCATCAAAAGTATTGATGTAGACGGCACGCAGCTCAATGAAAAGTGGTTCAAGGGCCCCTTTACCCTCACCAATTATGCCCGCAACTACTTCCGTCCCGCGGGTTATGAGCAGGCAGAGTGGACGTTCCCCATGCACTACAAAAACTACCACTTTGATGAATCCATCCCAGAAACAAAAACGTTGATGAAAATTATCGACGAGGTAAAACCTGACTTTATGTATTCCCTCCACAACTCCGGTTTTGGCGGCACGTATTGGTATTTAACGGAAAACCTTAGCTCTATCTGGGACAGCCTTTACGCAGCCAGCAAAAAACAGAATATCCCCCTGCACCTCGGCGAGCCGGAAGTAAATTATATTGTCCCCTTTGCCCCGGCAATTTTCCCGCTTCTGAGCCAGAAGGATACCTATGATTATTATGAAAAGTTCTCCAAGGAACCCCCGGAAAAACTGATGAGCGCCGGAGGAAGCAGCGGCGAGTATGCAGGACAGTATGGTACTGTTACATTGGTGACAGAGCTTCCTTATTTTTATGAGGAACGCATCCAGAGCAATAAGGAAATGCCCTATACCCGCCGGGAGGCCGCTCTCAAAAAGAATGACTTTAACCACAACGAGCAGCAGACAATCGCCGGGTATTTCTGCCAAATAGAAAATCTTGTTTCCCCGGACAACCCCTTTGCCAAAATGGTGGCGCTATCCCTAAAAAATAGTGACAGCCGTTATGAATCCACTAAGGCTTTTGTAGAGAAAAGCGAAGATTACGCCGGCCCCTGTAAAGAATCAGAGGCTTTCGATAATCTGGAACTGCCAAAGTTCTTTTCCCTCTTTATGTGGACTCTGTGCATCCGTTCCTGTGAACATGAGCTTGCAAAAGACCACACAGCGGATGAAAAAGCGCTGCTCCAAAAGGTGCATGACGAAGCGGAAGCAGAATTTAACACCCGTGCCGCCCGTGCCGAAAAGGATATTCATTATGAGGTTACGCCAATTAAGAAGCTAGTCAGCATCCAGTTGGAAAGCGGTATGATTGTAGCTGATTACCTGAAATCCCACCGGAAATAATAGCCAGAAGAAGCGGCGGGCGCTTACCTGCCCGCCGTTAAATAAAAAGGAGGATATTTTCTGTCATGAGCGATGTAAAAAGTTTTTATTCCATCCCTACCAGCGGTTCCGCTGTCTGGCTGGAAAACGATGAGATTGCTTTCCTTAACAATGCAAGCGGCGTTTCCCAGATTTGGAAAACCGATGTGAAGGGCTCCAAACCAAAGCAGGTTACTTTTTTTGAGGAACGCATCTGGCGGCTTGCCGAAACCCCTGGACATAAAGAGCTGCTGTTTGCCTCTGATATGGGCGGCAACGAGCAGGAGCAGATTTTCCTGGTTCGCGAAAACGGGAAATCTGTCAACCTGACCAATAACCCCGCAGCCAGGCATTACCTGGGCGGCATGACCCCTGACGGCAAAACCGTTTATTTCTCCTGCAACAAACGGAACCCTGCCAATTTCGATATCTGCAAAATGGATATTGATAAAAAAGAAGTTGAGATTGTCCTGGAGAACAGCGACAACTATAACAACCCCTGCGGCGTTTCCCCTGACGGCGTTTATATGCTTTACAACAAGCTAAAAGGCATGTCGGATAATAAAATGTGGATTATCAACATGCACACCGCTGAAGCCAAGGACGTAGACCCTGCGGGAAGCTTTGCACAATATGAACATCCCGCCTGGAAATCGGACAGCACCGGGTTTTTCCTGACCACTGACGTGAACAGCGAATTTACCTATGTCGCTTATTATGACGTTGCTTCTGCAAAACTGACAAAGGTTTACGAGGCTGACTGGGATGTGGAAAGCATTTCCCTTAGCAGCGACGACCGTTATCTTGCCATGGTGGTCAATGAAGACGGCTACGGCGATCTGCGGATTTTAGACCTGAAAGAAAACAAACTTGTCAATACTGCTAAACCGCCAAAAGGTTTTATTAACACCTATGCGGGAATAGGCTGGTCTCCTGCGGGCCACAAGCTGCTGTTTAACTTCTCCAGCGGCAAGCGTCCGGCGTGCGTTTGGATGCTGGACATGGACGCTGACCAGGTTTCCCGCATTACAGACAGCCCTCTGGGAGACATTAACCCAGACGAAATGGCTGAAGCTGAGCTTCGGGAATTCCATTCCTTCGACGGTCTGCGGGTTCCTTACTGGTACTACAAGGCGCCGGGCACCAAGACCCCCGGCCCGGTTGTTTTGGAAATCCACGGCGGCCCTGAAGGCCAGGAATTCTGCAACTTTACCCCTTTGATTCAATATCTGGTAAGCCAAGGGTTCAGCGTGGTTGCGCCAAACGTCCGCGGCAGCGTTGGATATGGGAAGAAATATCATCATCTGGACGATGTGGAAAAACGTTTGGACAGCGTTCATGACGTTGCCTGCCTGGTAGAGCATTTGGTTGAAGTGGGAATTGCTGACCCGAAACGCATTGCCGTTATGGGTGCAAGCTATGGCGGTTACATGACTTTGGCAAGCATTACCAACTACCCGGATTTGTGGGCTGCTGCTGTTGACACTGTGGGTATGTCCGATCTGGAAACCTTCCTGGAAAACACTGCCGAATACCGCCGTTCCCATCGGGAATCTGAATATGGTTCCCTGGCTAAAGACCGCGAGACTTTGAGACGGGTTTCCCCAATCCACAAGGTTGACAAAATTGTTGCTCCTTTGATGGTAATACATGGGGCAAACGACCCCCGCGTTCCTGTTACCGAGGCAGACCAGATTGTCGCCAGTTTGGAAAAACGCGGCGTTCCTGTGAAATATCTGCGTTACCCTGACGAGGGACACGGACTTTCCAAGAGGAAAAACCAATTTGACTGCTATCCCCAGGTTGCCGCTTTCCTGAAAGAACATCTTATGGGATAAGTTTTAATTGAATTTTTTGGCTTGCCGCACAATCCGTATGAAATGACGAAAACGCTTTTTTGCGGCGGCGCGTTTCCAGTCAGGAAACGTCAAAACGGTCTGCCCAGCGGCGGTTTTTCTGCCGCTGGGCAGACTGTTTTTTCTTTATTAGCAAGGCTATTATAACGTAGGTTCGATTTGTAAATTCAAATTTTTTGATCTTATTAGAAGCATTGCAGCCATACGATGTGGGGCAACCCCTCCGCCGCTGCGGCGGCACCTCCCCTTTCAGGGGAGGCGGGGAGTGTACCAACAGAAAGTTGCCTTTCAATAAAGGTTTCTGGACTTTCGTAGTATGGGATTTCGTCGAACTCACGTTATTATAAACCTCAAATGTCAAAAAAAGGCGGGGCAGCACACGCCGCCCCGCCGATCCCATACGGTTATTCCATTGCCCTGATTTGCTCAACAAGAGATTGCCTTTTTAAATTTCCAGTTGTATAAGAAATTAAGATAAACTGCACAATCAGCAGTATCGTTAAATATATCAATACGACCAGCCACGGAAATGAATAATAAAAGTATGGATTCATCGTTTTCACAACTGCCTGTACAGATAAGAAGCCAAGTCCAGTTCCCAAAACCAATGTTACAAGCGCAGCAAAAGCTGAATAAATCACCCCCTCATAACACAGCATTTTGATAAGCTGCTTTTTACTCAAACCAATCGCCTGCAACATTCCAATTTCCTGCCTACGAGACAAGAAGTTCGTGATTGTCGTATTGACAAGGTTGATGAGAGAAAAGCACACAACAATAACAGCCACTATCAACAACACCCCGAAAGAAAGCTGCTGAAGCCCACTATAATAAGTGATGCTTTCTTTTATGGTTTCCATAACGAAATCGCTGTTTC
>CAOJXI010000070.1 GCA_948465665.1 uncultured Clostridia bacterium
TTTGATTTTAAATACTGACGAAGCGGTTAGTTATCAGTCTCTTAGGTAAGGTTTCTGTTATCTTTAAGCCTGCTGGGGTATTTCGCGCCTGGCGGGTTCAGTTCAGCGCGCTGAACTGGCGACCAGGAGGCTTTTGAGGACGGCGTTGCACGCAACGCCGTCCCCTGGACCCGAAACCTTTTTAATCCGCCCTAGCTTATCCTCGTCTTAGGTTACTCCCGCAAATCAGCTTTTCATTACTCTACTGTAACTGATTTCGCCAAATTACGTGGTTTATCCACGTCACAACCCCTCAAGGAAGCGATTTCATATGCAATCAACTGCAATGGGACAATTGCCGCCAAAGGGGCAAACAATTCATCTTTAACCAAATCCGGCAGATAAATCACCCTATCCGCCGCATCCTCCGGTATATTGTACCCAGCCTGGCAAATAGCCACAACAAATCCCCCGCGAGCTTTCACCTCACGCATATTACTTATCATTTTCTCCAATAAACTTGATTGTGCAGCCACTGCAATCACAGGAACTTTATCTGTAATCAAAGAAATCGTACCATGTTTTAATTCACCGGCAGCATAAGCCTCCGAATGTAGGTAGGAGATTTCTTTTAATTTCAAAGACCCCTCCATACTCAGGCAGTAATCCAGCCCGCGGCCGATATAAAACAGGTCAGCAGCATCTGCCAAATCCGCCGCAATTTTTTTGCAAAGGGGAGCAGTTTTCAGGGAAGCCTCCACAATTTGGGGAATCTCCTGTATTTTTTCTATATAAGAGGAGCTTTCGCCTGTATCCAGTTTTCCGTTCAGGCAGGCAATCCGCAGCGCTAAAAGGTAAAACATAGCAGTCTGAACAGAATAAGCTTTCGTGCTGGCAACGGCAATTTCCGGCCCTGCATAGGTGTAAAGAACCCGTTCCGCTTCACGGGCAATCGAAGACCCCACCACATTGACAATCGCTAAAGTCCGCGCCCCACGGGATTTTGCCAGCCGCAGGGCGGCGAGGGTGTCGGCAGTTTCCCCGGATTGGGAAACAATGATTACCAAATCATCTTTTCCAACAATAGGATTGGAATACCGGTATTCAGAGGCAATGTTTACAGAAACCGGAATCCTGGCAAGGAATTCAATCAGGTGCTTTCCAATCATCCCAGCGTGCATGGCAGTCCCGCAGGCTACGATTTGAATGGAACGGAAATTGGATAAAAACGCATCTTCCACATGGTCAACAGAAAAATCAATCTGCCCGTTGTTCAGACGCGGGGAAATGGTTGCTTCCAAAGCATGGGGCTGTTCATCAATTTCCTTTCGCATAAAGTGCGCATAACCGCCTTTCTGCGCCGCGCCAATGTCCCAGTCAGCCCGGCAGGGTTCGCGGTTCACCTGTTTCCCTTCAGGGGAATATATCTCCGCCCGCTCCGGCATAATGACGGCAATCTCATGTTCTTCAACCAGCAGGTAGTCCCTTGTGTATGTAAGAATCGCTGTTATATCTGACGCAATTAAATTTTCACCCTTGCCAAGCCCAACAATTAACGGGCTGTCTTTCCGTACCGCATATAAAACGCCTGGATGGTCGGCAAACAGGATTCCCAAAGCATAGGCACCTTTCATAGCCTTTAAAGTTTGGCGGATAGCCTTGATTGGTTCGCGGGTTTTCTGGTATTCTTCATCCAGCCATTGGGCAATTACTTCCGTGTCCGTCTGGGAAACAAATATGCGCCCTTGCTTTAAAAGGATGTCTTTTAATTCCATGTAGTTTTCCAGAATCCCGTTGTGAACCAGGGTGACGCTGCCGCTGGCATGGGGATGGGCGTTGATATCTGACGGTGCCCCATGGGTCGCCCAGCGGGTATGGCCGATTCCGCATTGTCCTTCCGGGAGGTTTTCCCCAAGCATAGCCTCCAGTTGGGACAACCTTCCCTGAGCTTTGTATGTTTTAAGCCCAGATGGTGTAAACAGGGCTATCCCTGCTGAATCGTAACCGCGGTATTCTAAGTTGCAAAGCCCTTCTAATAATACGTTCGCTGCCTGAAGCTTTCCGGTGTATCCAATAATTCCACACATAAAAATACTCTCCTGTTCTAATTCCAGCGCTGAAAACTGCGCTGCACATAATATCCCCTTGGAAAAAGGGGGTTTTTAGAGCCTAAACAGGCTCTTAAAACAGGAAAAAGCACAAATCCCCTCCCGCCCGGCTGGAAAACAGCCTGGAAATGGAAGGCATATTATATTTCCTTTGTTTCGTTTTCCGCATCGAAACATTCCCTGGAAACGTTTTTGTCAGGGGGTTGCCCGCCTGGTTTGTTGGTTTCCTTACATCCGGGAACAGACGTGGAAAGGATCCGCCGAACTTTTTCGATACCTTTCCCACCTCGTTGTCCGTATGATATAATTTTTTAAGGAAAAGATCATATCATGACGGCTCTGGCGCTTATGCCTCTTTAATTATGCTTTTTCCAAATACAATATGATTGCGGCGTACCTCCTTCTTGGCCGCTTGGTTTTTTCATTATGACATACTTTTTTTCTGATGTCAAGAACATGGTCACAGCCTTTTAGCAAGAAGCCAGAAACAGGGACACGCTGCCGGCTGCCCATTTTCGCCTATGTCGCATGGGTCTATGTAACAATCTTTTATCTTTTCGGTGAACCCCAGCCGATGGTATAAGCGTTGGTTATCCGGTTCGTTTGCATCTACCCCTATAGTAATTGTTTTGCATCCATTTTCTTTTAAGTGTTCCATAACTGCGGTGATAAGCTGCGTCCCAATACCCTGGCCGCGCCACATCTTTTTTATGTGAAAGGCGCATAGGTAAGCCTTTTCTTTCCCATTAGCAAAATCCTCATCGTCCAGACAGTGGAAAACATATAATTCCCCTATAAAATAGCCGTCGTCATTTTCTGCTGTCCAAAATTCAGCGTTTCCGCTTTGGAGGTTTTCCAAAAGGTTTTTCGTAGTGGGGGAAATTTTTTTAGGAGAACAGCACCCTAACACCTTTAGACATTCCTGGATAGTCCCCATTCTGATTTTCATAGTCCATACCGCCTTTTTGACCTTTATTTTATAAAAATTTTACAAATCCGTCAAGGCTTCAGTGATATTACATTCTATTGTATCCATAGGAATTTGGTGATAAAATAAAGAGGAATTTTTCTCCGGGAATCCCGGTATGTGGAAGGAATGATAAAATGAACGCGGAAATTTTATGTGTGGGGACTGAACTTTTATTAGGGGATATTATTAACACCAACGCCGCCTATATTGCCCGCTCCTTGGCGGCAATCGGTATAAACGTGTATCATCAGTCCGTAGTAGGGGATAACCCGGAACGGCTGAAACAATCGCTGGACATTGCTTTGTCCCGCGCTGATTTAGTAGTTATGACAGGCGGGCTTGGCCCAACCTACGACGATTTGACCAAGGAAACCGTCGCGGATAAATTCGGACTGCCTATGGAACTGCACCAGCCGTCATTAGAACGGATAACTGCATATTTCCAGAGGGTGAACCGGGTTATGACCTCAAACAATGAAAAACAGGCATGGATGCCAAAGGGAGCCAAGGTATTTCCCAATAACTACGGCACAGCTCCCGGCCTTGCGGTACAGCAGGGGGAAAAGATTGTTCTCCTCCTTCCCGGCCCGCCAAAGGAAATGGAGCCCATGTTTTCAGAGGAAGTTGTCCCATATTTGAAAAACTTTTCTAATACGGTTCTGCTGTCCCATACCGTCCACATTTTCGGAATGGGGGAATCAGCGGTGGAGGATAAACTGAAAGATTATATGCTTTCCCATTTGAATCCAACGGTTGCACCTTATGCCAAACAGGGGGAAGTCCAGCTTCGAGTTACAGCCAGCGCCTGCGATGAAGAAGCTGCTAATAAATTAATCCAGCCTGTTTTGGCGGATATCCGGCGGATTTTAGGAAACGTGGTCTATGGGATAGATGTGGGGACTTTACAGAACGCCTTTGTCCAGGAATTGAAGCGGAAAGGCAAAAAGGCGGCGACCGCGGAATCCTGTACAGCGGGGCTTGTCTCTAAGCGTATTACTGAGATTTCCGGCGCGTCACAGGTTTTTGAGTGCGGGGTGGTTTCCTATGCCAACCGCATTAAAGCGGAGATTTTAGGGGTATCCCAGCAAACCCTTGATACCTATACAGAGATTTCCGAACAGACCGCCAGGGAAATGGCGCGGGGGATTCGGAAACTTTCCGGCGCGGATATCGGCTTGTCAGTGACGGGGCTTGCAGGGCCTGACGGCGGAACCCCGGAAAAACCGGTGGGGCTGGTGTATATCTGCGCATCCTGCGATGGGTTTGAAAAGGTTCAGGAGCTTCATCTAAGCCGGGGACGGCGGAACGAACGGGAGGATATCCGCTATCTGGCGGCTTCCCACCTGCTGGCCCTGGGGCTTGAAGCCCTGCGTTCTATGAACTGATATGGAAAGGAATTTTGACGATATGCCGACACCGACACCGCAGAAAAAAGACGACAGGGAGCGGGTGCTTTCCGTGATTGAAGCCCTTGCCGGAAAACAGGCGTTAAAGCGTATTGTATTCAGCAAACCTTCAGAAAAGGATATTATACGGGCGGAGCTGCTGCCCGTCACGCTGAGGGGGAAGGTATGCTTTCAGTTTGCGCAGCAGAAAAAGGATGGGAAGATGCTCCATCGAAATATCCAAACAGGGGAAATCCGCGCCTTTGCGGAGGAAATGCTGCTCACCTATCGCCAGTGGAACCTGTTCACAGCAGCAGGGGAAGGGCAGGCGATGGTTTCCTCAAAAGGGCAGGTCAAAGCCATTGGAAACTGGAAAAAACTTTCGGAGGACGCCGCGCCGGTAGAGATACAATCCCATAACCGGGTAAAACAGCGGATCCTGCCGGAAGGGGAATCAGTCCCCTTTCTGATACAGCTGGGGATTACCGATAAAAACGGACGGGTCTATGACAAAAAACAGGATAAATTCCGCCAGATTAACCGTTTCCTGGAATGTTTGGATGATTTGTCACGGGCTTTCCCAAAGAACCGCCCTATCCGGGTGGTAGATTTTGGATGTGGAAAAAGCTACCTTACCTTTGCCATACATCATTATTTTACCAGAGAAAAAGGGTTGGAAACAGATATTATCGGGCTGGATTTGAAAGAGGATGTCATTGAACTTTGCAGCCGGACAGCAGAAGAATTGGATATGAAAGGGATCCGCTTCTTGGTAGGTGATATCAGCCAGTTTGCCCCTATTGAAAATGCTGACCTGACTGTTTCCCTCCATGCCTGCGACACTGCCACCGATGCAGCTCTTGCCCAAGCCATAGCCAGCCATTCCAAAACGATCCTTTCAGTGCCCTGCTGCCATCATGAGCTGACAAGGCAGATAGATTGTCCGGCATTGGAAGGGATTACCCGGTTTGGCGTTTTAAAGCACAGGCTGGCGGATATTGCCACCGATGCACTGAGGGCGGCTTATCTGGAAGCGGCAGGGTACCAGGTGCAGGTGTTTGAATTTATTGAGGCTGAACACACCCCCAAAAACCTGATGATGCGGGCAGTCCTGAAAAATCCCAAAGGGAACCGGGAAGCCTATCAAAAATACTGTGAACTGCGGGATTTCTTCCAGGTTTCCCCGTCCATTGAAAAAATGGCACAGCTGCCGGAGGGTATCCAATAAATTCTGTATAGAACGGGATGACGAAATGAAAACAGGAAAAGTGATTGGCTGCTGTTTTGGCGGTATTGTAGTAATGGTGCTTTCCCAATTACTGGCGCAGACTCTGGCAGGTCTTCTGTTAATCGTCCGTGTGCCGGATGCAGTTTGTAATGTTGTTTCAGGGCTTTTATATCTTGTCATTACTTATTTTTTCGTGAAGCTGTTTGCAGATAAAGTCCTTAAAATGTCTATGGAAGAATTAGGGGTTCCGTCGTTCCGCATAGATTGGAGATGGATAATTGCCGCAGTTCTGCTCCCAGCGGCAGTAACAGGGATATACCTGTTGTTTCCAGGGGAATATGTCGTTTCTGATATGAACAAATGGCAGGTTGCCGCAGTTGCAACCAGGGGGATTTTTCTGGCTGGATTGTCTTCGGGCTTTGTAGAGGAAATGATATTCCGCGGCGTTATTTTAAAGGTGTTTGAAAAAAGATGGAACAAAACCGTTGCAATTCTGGTTCCTTCTGTGATATTTGCAGCTATCCACATAATTGGAAGGGACTTTTCACTGCTGAGTTATGCGCTTGTTTTGATTGCGGGTACGCTGGTAGGGGTTATGTTCTCCTTGGTGGAGCAGGTAAACCTCTCCATCTGGGACAGCGGCGTAATCCATGCGCTGTGGAACGCAGTCATAATAGGCGGTATTTTTGAGGTTGGCGGTTCAGCGAATAAAAATGTTATTGTCAATTATGTATTGGAAACGAAAAACGCTGCTTTTACCGGAGGGGAATTTGGGATTGAATCCTCTGTCATTGCGATTGCTGGATATGCGGCGGTCAGTATTGCTGCCATATATATGCTGAAGAAAAAGCAGTCTGGGCGTTAATGCCAAAGGAGAGAAGGATATGGAACATTATATTGTTTACTGGCCCCAGGATATTGTCAATAATTTGAAAAGGGCGGGGGACGAAGGCCCTATCAAGGTTGTATATGGGAGCATCCACAGCCGGATGCCGACCATTTCGTCGGTAAAAGAAGGGGATATTGTCTATCCGGTCACTCTGATAAAAAAGCAGCTTTATGTGATGGCGCGGCTGCCGGTAGAGCATAAGGAAACAGCTTTTGATTATCTGATGCGGGAGCTGGGGCAGGATCACGGCGCATTGCTCCCGGATGGGGTTGCAGTCGAATACAGCAGCACTTTCTATTGGACAATTGGTAAAGGCTATAACAGCCGGGAGGCTGTGCCAGAGGGGATACGCATTATCACCCTTGACGAACAGAAAGAAAAGCCACATCAGGAGCATCAAGTTCCGTTTAACTGCTGCTCAAAACATGCTGCTTGGGGGACAAAGGGATCGTCAATCCGTCCAAGGCTGATTCCGGCGGAGCTTGTGCCGACGATGCTGTTTGGCCCAAAAGGGAAGGAACGCACGCTTACAATGAAAAACGGGGTAATCCTTTCCAACAGCCTTACAGCTACCCGCAGGATGACAGAGGAAACAGCAGAGATTTTTGAAAAGATTTTCGCATTGGAACAAGAGTAAAATGTTTCAAAAGCCTTGTGAAGATATATGAAGTTATTCTTGATATACCTGTATAAATATGATATGCTGATATTGTCAGGGAGAGGGTAAAAGGATATGACAGATTTACAGTTTAAAAGCAGGCTGAAACAAATCATATGCGGCTTGGAAGACGCTAAGAGAGAGGAAAGCAAGGAACAAACGGATCGGAAAATCGACGCGCTTCTTAAAGATTTAAAAGAAGACCTTCAAGGCTGAAATCCGGCATTAGGCTGCATTTTGGTTTTGTGCTGCTGATTATGAACAACAAGGAAGAGAACAAAAAAGTCTGCCCCGATGGGACAGACTTTTTTGTTTCATCATGTAGAAATAAACTATTAAAATACATTGTATAAAAATCTGTATACAATGTATTGATAATAAACAAATTTAGTGATATAATAATAGACGATGAAAGGGGAGATTATTATGTCGCAAACAACTCTGAGCGTTCGGATGGATGCAGAACTCAAAAGGCAGTTAGACGCCCTTTGTGCCGATGTAGGGATGACTACATCTACCGCGATAAATATGTTTGCAAAAGCATTTGTAAGAGAAAGGCGTTTGCCTTTTGAGGTAGTTGCCTCAGACTTGTTTTATTCTGAGGCTAACATGAAACATCTCCAAAGAAGTATAAAGCAACTGGAAGAAGGCCAGGTCATTACCAAAACAATGGATGAGCTGGAGGCAATGGCTAATGAGTAAAATCAGCTTTACAGAGGAAGGGTGGGCAGATTATCTATATTGGCAGACACAGGACAAGAAAACTTTAAAACGTATCAATCAGTTATTGCAGGATATTTTAAGAAATAAATATAAGGGAATTGGAAAGCCTGAACCATTGAGAGAAAATTTAAGTGGATATTGGAGTCGGCGTATTGATGATACAAACAGATTAGTTTACCACATCACAGAGAATAATATTGAAATAATTTCCTGTCGGAATCATTATAATGATAAGTAATGAAAAAGACCTGTTCCCCAACGGTACAGGTCTTTTCTGCTATATTTTACATTTCTGTATTTTTCGCCCTTTTTGAAAAAATACGTCCTCCTGAGAAAACCGCTGATAAAACCGGCGCGGCGCAGCTTGACAGGAAGATAAAGGCGAGCTGTCGCCCAGTCAGCGCAACAGTACGGAAAACGCCTTGCAGGGGCGGGAAAAAGATTACCAGCGCCATAATCAAAACAGAACTGCACGCTGCCATAATAAGCTGGGGATTAGAGAAAAAGTTAATCTGGAAAATATTCTTATGTTCCTCTTTACATTCAAAGAGATAGAACAACTGTGTCATAACAAGGGTTAAAAGGGCGGCAGTCCGGGCAGATTCCAGCCCTGCGTCCCCTAAAACCGATACAAAGACCCACAAAGTAGTAAGCCCGATCAGGCACCCCCGGAACAGGATGGTAGACAGCAGCCCATCAGAAAAAACAGAGTCGTTCGTGTTGCGGGGCTTTTCCTTCATAATGTCCTTGCTGGGAGGTTCCAGCCCCAGGGCAATAGCGGGCAGGCCGTCGGTTGCCAGGTTTACCAAAAGGATTTGTATGGGCAGCAGGGCTACCGGCAGACCCATAAGCATCCCAGCGAACATGGTCAGAACCTCGCCGATATTGCAGGACAGCAGGTAACGGATGGATTTTCGGATATTCCGGTAAATCACCCGGCCTTCTTCAACTGCGCTTACCAGGGTGGCAAAGTTATCGTCCAGCAGGATAAGGGCGGCGGCTTCCCGTGTTACATCGGTTCCGTTCTGCCCCATGGCCACCCCTATATTGGCTTCTTTGACAGCGGGGGCGTCGTTTACGCCGTCCCCGGTCATGGCAACCACTTTGCCGTTTTGCTTTAAGGCGCGGACGATCCGCAATTTATGCCCCGGATTGACACGGGCGAATACGCTTGCCGTCTTTACAGCATCGCGGAGGGATTCATCGGTCATGGCGTCCAGTTCCGCGCCGGTGTATATATTATCGCCTTCCTGCAGGATATCCAATTGTTTGGCAACGGCGCAGGCGGTATTTTTATGGTCGCCAGAAATCATTACCGGACGGATTCCCGCCTGCCGGCACAGTTTAACTGCCCGGAACGCTTCCCGGCGGGGCGGGTCTATCATACCGCTGAGCCCTAAAAAGGTAAGCCCGGTTTCCTCCGGCTTATCACTGGAACTCTCCCGGAAAGCAAAGCCCAATACCCGCATAGCTTTCTCGCCAAGCCCCAGGTTTTGGGCAAGGATATGTTTTTTTATTGTTGGGTTCATGGGCTGTATGCCGGAAGAAGTCCAGCATTTGGTACAACGGTTGAGAAGAAAGTCCGGCGCGCCTTTTACATAGGTATACCGCGCCCCAGAGGCGTTTTTCACCGTTACAGACATCATCTTCCGCTGGGAGTCAAAAGGGATTTCCCCGCAACGGGCCCATTGCTGTTTCAACTTTGGGCGGGTTAAACCTGCGGCAGCTCCGGCGGCTAATAAGGCGGTTTCGGTAGGGTCGCCGGTATAACTATAAGTCCCTTTGCCCGGCTCTGCGAACATTTCCGCGTCGTTACATAAAACCGCTGCCTGCAAAAGCTGTTGGAGGGGTTCACTGGCAGCAGGGGAGGAACGGTCTGATGCGTGCAGTTTTCCGCTTTCAATTGAATAGGAACGGTCATACAGCAAAATTTCCTTTACAGTCATTTTATTTTCTGTAAGGGTTCCTGTTTTATCGGAACAGATAACATTGGCGCACCCAAGGGTTTCTACTGCGTGGAGCTGGCGGATCAGAGCATTTTTCTTTAATATCCGTCCCATGGCAAGGGCAAGGGTAATTGTTACAATGGCTGGGAGCCCTTCCGGTATGGCTGCCACGGACAGCGACAGCCCGGTAATTACCATATCCAATATCGGTTCCCCGCGGAGGATTCCCGTTAAAGAGACAATTGCACAGACCCCGACGCAGCCTATTGCCATATACTTTCCCAGCTGGTCAAGTTTTTTCTGCAAAGGGGTTGTTTCAGCTTCAATAGAATGGAGCATACCGGCAATTTTTCCCATCTCTGTTGCCATGCCCGTTACAGTAATATACGCCAGTCCGCGTCCCTTTGTAAGCGTTGTTCCCATATAAACCATATCGGGACGGTTTGGGCCGGACGGGGGATTCCTCAGCGCTGAAGCTGCCGCCGCCTGTTTGGAGACTGGCGCGGATTCTCCTGTTATCAGGGATTCATCTGCTGCCAAGCCTTCCGCTTCCAACAGTACCGCGTCAGCAGGTATCCGGCATCCTGCTTTTAAGACAATTACATCCTCGGGGACTAACTGATCTGCCGGGATTGACCGAATCCTTCCGTCACGGATTACCTGCGCTTCTGGAGCGGCTAACTGCTTCATTGCTTCCAAAGTCCGCTCTGTTCGGTATTCCTGTAAGAATCCGAGAATTGCATTGAGGAATACAATCGTTATAATTGCTATCGCTTCTGTAATTTCTCCCATTAATACCGAGATCCCCGTTGATATCAACAGGATTATGATTAACAGGTCTTTAAACTGTGAAAAAAATAACAGGCAGGCGTTTTTCTTTTTCCCGGATGCTAACCGGTTGCTGCCAAATTCATTCAGTTTTTCCTTTGCCTGTTCTTCAGTCAGCCCTGCTTTCAGTAGGAGCGGGGGCTGGGCTTTTGTTCGTTCCTGTACCGCTGTCACATCAACCATTCCTTTCTCCCTGCGGATGTCCTGCTTGGTTATGATTATGTGACGGACAGGGCTTTTATGTGTCTTGGATTGATTTTCAGCAGAAAAATGCCCACCAACTGCCACAGTTGGCGGGCATTAACGTTCAATAAAGCTGATTTGCGGGGATAAGCTAAGACGAGTACAGGCTGAGGCGGATTAAAAAGGTTTCGGGTCCAGGGGGC
>CAOJXI010000071.1 GCA_948465665.1 uncultured Clostridia bacterium
TTAATCCGCCCCAGCTTGTACTCATCTTAGCTTATCCCCGCAAATCAGCTTTACACCAAATTTTTAAGCCAATTTCCCTTTAGATAACGAATCAACAACAACAGGGCTCTTGAAATAACGTCCAAGACCATACAACACCATACCGCAATTAAACCCAAATGCAGGAACCGGACGCAAATCCAAGTTGGAAGGATACGCAGGAGCCACATAGATACCAACGCAATATAAAAAGAAGGTTTAGTATCCCCAACGCCATTAAAAGCGCCTTCCAAAACCATAGTCAGTCCAAAAAACGGTTCTGAAATGGAGACAAGGCGCAGGACTTCCGCACCGCGTTGAATAACCTCCTGGTCGGGGGTAAAGATGGACATGATAAAGTTTGGGAAGAGGAAAAGCAAAAGCCCTGTACAAGCCAGTGTAATAACAGAAATCCGTCCAGAAACCCCGATAATTTTTTTAATTTTCTCTTTATCTCCTGCCCCTAGTGCCTGTCCAGAAAGGGTAGTAGCCGCTGCTTGGAACCCGGAACCTGGCATATAGAACGCCTGTTCGGCAGTAATAGCAATGGAATGGGCAGCCAAGGGGATAGTTCCCAGGCTGGTAATCAGGGCAGTAAAAGCCACTTGTCCTAAACAAACAACAGTGCGCTGCATAACGTTAGGAAAGCAAATCCGCCCAACACGGCTTAAAATTTCAAAATTAGGTTTGAGAGGATATCCAACTGGGGAAACCAAAGGATTCCGATAGACTGCAACAGCCATAAATACAATTCCGACTACAAAGGCTATAGCAGTTCCCCATGCCGCGCCAACTACCCCCATTCCCGCTCCTGGCACAAAGTAAGACTTTTCAAACAGGGTAATATAACGGGATGGATAGATAAGAAGAAAGTTAAAAATGACATTAACTAAATTGGTGACAGCGTTTACATACATTGGGGTTCTCATATCCCCGGCAGCACGAAGGACAGAACCAAATACAATGATTGGGCAACGAAATAGAAGCGCTCCGCAAAGGATTGCAAAGTACGTGCTGGCCTCCGGGCAGATTTCAGGTGCTGCTCCCATCCAGTGCGGAAGCCCTCCACTAAGTAAAATTCCCGCTCCGCCAGTGATTGCCCCTACCGCAAGGGATACAAATACAGCCTGGGCAGAAATTGTTCGGGCCTTTTCTACTTCTCCTGCCCCCGTTGCCCGGGAAACACAGGCTAGGAATCCTACTCCAACAGCAAAGGAAAAACTGTTCATCAGCCACATGGCAGTACTTGTAACGCCAACAGCCGCAGAAGCATGTGCGCCAATACGCCCTACCATGGCTGAATCAACATATTGTACAACAGTTTGGAAAATTTGTTCTACAATTGTAGGCCATGCAAGGGCGAGAACAATCGCCGTTAGGCTTTTCCCCTGATAAAGAGAAGGCATTTGTTTTTTAGTTGACAATTAAATCAGGCTTTCTTTATATGTAATATGGTATTTAATGAGGGCATAAAAGCCGCCTAACATCCTTCCAGAAAAGCAGTCTGTTCTGAAGTAAGAATCAAATCCGGGGCAGATAAACTGTCCTGAAGGGTCTCTAACGTACCACATCCAATAATAGGGAGGACAGGAACCTGGTTGCTGGTAAGGAACGCCAGAGCCAGAGCAGAAACAGAATAGCCTGTTTCACGGCTTAATTGCGCCAAACGGGCAGCCCTCTGCCGATTCTCTGAAGTAAGGTATTTCGTCCATTTATGCAGCTTAGGGTTTATTTCCCTGTCGCCATGAGCCAGATACCGCAGGAAAAAACCACTGCATTGGGAGGAAAAAGAAAAAACTGGCATCTGTTCCTTTAAATACCATTGATATGCTTTTGAATTCATCGTTTGCAGCGTGTCGTCATGAAGCATCTCAGGTGTAGCTTCAGCAAGGCTGTATTGTATTTGGCTGGCCGAAAAAGGTGTAAGTCCGTTTTCTTCTGCAAAGCGGTTGGCCTGTTCAATCCGCTCAGTGCTCCAGTTAGACGCGCCGACAGCAAGAATTTTTCCGCTCCTGACATGCCGGTCGAGGGTTTCCATGATATCTGAAACAGGACGGGAAACATCATCACGGTGCAGAAAGTAAAGGTCAATATGATCGGTTCCCAAATCGTGGAGGCTGTCTTCTAAGTCGCTGTCAATTTCTTTTCGGCTTAAACGTGAAATATGGATGTCCTCCTTGGGTGGATGTCCGCCTTTTGAACATATAAACAGATGGTTTCGGTTTTTACGCTGCTGCATCCATTGGCCAATTGTCTGCTCGCTGATTCCAAATCCATATCTGCGTGCAGTGTCAATACAGTTGCCGCCCTGGGAAATATAATAATCTAAAAGGGAACAGGACAGGGAGGGGCTTTTTTCATCTCCCATTCCGTAACTTCCCATTACAATTTTAGAAACAGAAAAGGTTGTATTCCCCGATCCGCGAAATTGATAAAACTGCATAACCTATCCTCCTTAATAAAGGCAGCTTACATTAATTTTATATGGGAAACGGCAGCAGTGCTTTTTCGGGATACCAGACGCGTCTTTACCTCAATCTTGACAAATTCATCCGTTCCCCCGTTCATTTGGCTGATGAGCCGTTCAACTGCCAGCATCCCTAAACGCTGTTTTGGTACGTAGATTGTGGAAAGGTGCGGTTCCATTATTTCAGCAATAGGCATATCGTCAAAACCAATCAGGGAGACATCCTCTGGAATCCGCAGGCCAGCTTCCCGAATCGCCTGGGCAGCTCCAAACGCGATTAAGTCGTTATCGGCAAAAAAAGCAGTTGGAAGCTTGGTTAATTGGGATAAATGCTTTGTCATGCCTTCCCGCGCGCCTTCAATGGAAGGTTCAACCGAAAAAATCATTTCGTCCGGCAATTTCCTTCCAAAAGAATTCAGTGCCTTTTCCATTCCCTCCCGGCGTTCACGAAAATTATTAATAGGAACACTGCTGTGGATATATCCTATTTCGGTATGGCCCATTTGCAGCAAACGCCGTACTGCTTCCGCAGCTCCTTGGACATTATTAATTACAACACAGTCCGCGTCTACCCTTTCAAAATAACTGTCCAAAAGTACAATGGGAATGTCCAATTCCAGAAAAGGAGACAGGTCTTCCATTTCCATCTCCGTGGCCAAAAGAATCACCCCATTACATGGGGAAAGACAGGCAAGCCGCTGCTGCTCTTCTTTGGCATCGTCCCCGCTGAGATATGTAGCCAATAGGTTATATCCATGCCGGCGGGTTTCTAAATTAATCCCTTCTATTACCTGAGAGAAAAAATGGGTATCGGCTACCACGATACCATGTTTTTTATAAATAACCAGACGGATATTTAACGGTTCTGCAGTTGTGGGAAGGGGAATTCGGTCGCTGTAACCTAACTCGTTTAATTTATCAAAAATACGCTGCCGCGTTGCCTGGCTGATTCCTGCTTTATTATTTAGAGCAAGGGATACTGTTGCAGGCGAAACGCCCAACATCTTCGCTAAGTCTTTTACTTTTATCCCCATTGGATTGCAGCCTTCTTTCCTTATCTTTTCCTGGAGAGTCCCGGAAAAGGTTCTTTTAAAACAAAATTTAGCAAGTTATAAATTTTCTAAATTTTTATAAATCCATTATAAACGGCTTATCAAAAGGTGTCAATTAAATTTTCCGCTGGAAAGGTTTAAAAACTTAGCTTTTCTGTTTGCATGAAACAGACGGCAATGCCTGCAAATTTTCATTTCTTAGGCAGTGCCTGCAAATTTGCTTTTCTCAAGAAAAACGTATTGTTTTTTGCTATAATATGGTATACTGAAAGAGAACAAAAACCGGATTTGTTTTTTGGAATGATAACGGAAGGAAGAAAAACGGATGGAAAAGAAAAAGGAAGCACCCAAGGATCAATGCCCGCATTATCGGAAATGCGGAGGATGCCAGCTCCAAAATATGGCGTATTCCAAACAATTGGAATGGAAACAGCATTTAATAAACAAATTGTTAGGAGGTTTCTGCAAACCAGAGCCAATTATAGAGATGCAGAATCCTTTCCATTATCGAAATAAAGTTTCCGCGGCATTTTCCGTTGATCGCAGTGGAAGGACGATATCAGGAGTTTACCAATCCAGTACACATCGAATTGTGCCAGTAAACCAATGTATGATTGAAGACCGGAAAGCAGATGAAATTATTGTTACAATTCGCCAATTACTGAAAAGTTTCCATATTATTCCTTATAATGAGTATAAAGACTATGGACTATTACGGCATGTATTGGTAAAGCGGGGCTTTGGCACAGGGGAAATCATGGTAGTCTTGGTGACAATATCCCCTATCTTCCCAGCCAAAAAAAGGTTTGTACAGGCGCTGCGCAGCCGGCATCCAGAGATAACGACCGTAGTCCAGAATATAAACCCGGGCTTTACCAGTATGGTTCTGGGAGATCGTGAAAAGCCGCTTTTTGGGAATGGGTATATAGAAGATGTATTATGTGGATTAAAATTCCGAATCAGCGCTAAATCCTTTTACCAGGTGAATCCAGTCCAAACAGAAGTCTTATATGGAAAAGCAGTCGAATTTGCAGGCTTAACAGGTCAGGAACAAGTAATAGACGCATATTGTGGAATAGGAACGATCGGGTTAATTGCCAGCAGGAGTTCAGGAAAGGTAATAGCAGTAGAACAAAATCCAGATGCAATACGGGACGCTGGAGCAAATGCAAAGTTAAACGACATAGGCAATATCAAATTTTATCAGGATGATGCAGGGGCGTTTTTAATGAGGATGGCCCAGGAAAAACAAAAAGCGGATGTCGTTTTTATGGACCCGCCCCGTGCAGGAAGTGATGAAAACTTTTTAACGGCCCTGCTGGAGTTATCCCCAAAAAAGATTGTATATATTTCCTGCAATCCAGAAACTTTACAAAGAGATTTAAAATTTTTAACTAGGAAAAAGGGGTATACTGTATCTAAACTTCTGCCTGTAGATATGTTTCCTTTTACAAAGCATGTGGAGACGGTAGCATTAATACAAAGGAAAGATACCTGAAAATCTTTATAGGCAGAGAATAAGCTCTTAGGATATGGAGGGAGCCATTATGGATAGGAAGCCAAATTTCAAATTGGACGCAATCATTGTACAGGTTGTTGATTTTGCATTTCAGCAAAATATTACCTCAATTGTCCGGGAAATAACTATCCATAATTTAGGGCCCTCTGCTGCTGAAAACGTAGTACTGAATATCGAATTTAATTCTAATTTCGCTGCTCCCTTCCATCAAACTATTTCCAGTATTCCTTCCCGCCAGACAATCGCGATAAAAGAAGTCCCATTTGTTTTTCATTTGAACCCCCTTTCTGAATTATCAGAACGTTTTGATGACATATTAAAAGTATCTCTTCTGTCAGAGGAAGGGATACTTTTAGCAGAATGTACTTATCCTATTACAGTTTTAGCATTTGACGAATGGCAGGGGACAACATATTTTCCAGAACTTTTGGCGGCATATGTTACTCCAAACCGGCCCGAAACTGCGGAAATTATCGACCAGGCGGCAGTTTTATTAAAAACATGGAACAAAACCGCTGCTTTGGATGGATACAAAAGCCAGAGCCCTAACCAGGTGCGGCTGCAGGCAGCAGCAGTTTTTTCTGCTCTCCAGGAACGGAAAATTGCCTGTTCCATGCCTTTTATGGATTTTGAACAAATAGGGCAGCGGATTTCCTTTTATGAAAAGATTATGCAGCAGGGAACTGGAACCTGTATGGATTTGGCCCTGCTTTATGCTGGATGCTTGGAGTATTTGGAATTAAATCCCCTGCTTATTTTTAAAAAAGGGAAAATATTTGTCGGAGTTTGGCTGGAAAATACTGCTTTTCAGGAAACTGTTCAGGATGATTGTACCTGTATTACCAAACGGATTGACGGTAAGACAGCAGAGATTGCTGTTTTGGAATGTACTGCCTTTGCCGATGGAAGTTTGATTCCATTTGACGGAGCAGAAAAAATGTCTGTTATGGAAATTCTCAATGGGGAACCGCTGGATGCAATTATTGACCTGCGCCGGGCAAGGTTAAATAATATCCTTCCTCTCCCTAAACGGATTCTTGCAGAAACTGGCTGGCAGGTACAATTGGAAACATCAGAAAATGTTTCCCTTGTTCCGGTTTCTGGTTCCCAGAGATTAGATGAAACCGTTAATATTCCAGAAAATAATGCAGACATTCTGGTATCTTTATCCAAAAAAGCTGAATGGGAACGCAGCCTTTTAGACCTAAGCCTGCATAATCCACTTTTGAATCTTCAACCTTCCCAGACAATGCTGCCAATTTTAATACCGTCCATCAGTTCGTTGGAGGATGTTTTGTCCAGCGGCGGAGAGTTTGGAATAATACCACAGCCTTCTGATTGGAAAACCTATAAAAACAGGGGCGATGTGGAGATGTTTCGTTTGCTGGGAGTATATGAAGAACGAATTCGTACAGAACTCCAAAACAAACGGCTTTATTCTTCTTTTGGGGAACAGGAATTGTCCCAAACGCTCCCATCCTTATACTATAATTCCAGGGAATCTTTGGACGAGCGGACAGAAAATAACCTTTACCTGGCTTTAGGGCTGCTGCGGTGGTATGAAAACAGCGGAAGTGAAAGAGCCTGTTATGCACCGGTTATACTGTTGCCAGTTGAAATAATCCGCAAATCCTCAGATAAAAGCTTTTCGGTTCGTCTGCGGGAAGAAGAACCCCAAATGAACGCTGTTCTTTTGGAAACGCTGAAACGGGATTTTGGCATTATAGTTGAAGGGGTAATAATCCCTTCTTCTGGCAGCAGCATAGATGCTCAAAATTTATTTGGAAAATTACGTCAAGCGATTACAGGACAAAGCCGATGGGATTTATTAGAAGGTGCTGCACTTGGGATTTTTCCTTATTCTCAATTTATTATGTGGAGTGACCTGCGCAGCCGTTCTGAATCTTTGTCGGACAGCCCTATTGTGAAAAGCCTGTTGGATGGACGCCCAATATGGGATTCCCAGGATATGAAGGTTGATGAAAAATTACCTGCAGATGATATTTTTCAGCCTGTCGCGTTAGATGAGTCCCAGCTCTTTGCTGTTCGTGCAGCGGCGGAAGGTCAAAGCTTTTTACTTTATGGGCCTCCCGGAACCGGAAAATCCCAAACAATTACTGCTATAATTGCTAATACTTTGGCAAAAGGAAAAACTGTCCTTTTCGCATCAGGGAAGACATCGGCTCTGTCTGCTGTCTGGAAGCAGTTGGAACAGATTGGGATTTCCTCTTTTTGCCTGGAACTTTGTACGGACAAATTGCGGAAAAATGATATATTGAAGTATTTGCAGTTTGCGATAGAACTGAACCAGGAATTACAGGAAACGGAGTATATTCAGCAAGCAGAGAAAGTTTCAGGCTTACAGAAAGAATTAGAAGCATTTTCACAAGCCCTAAACCGGCTCCAGCCCTGCGGGCTGAGTTTAAAGGAAATCATTGAACGATATGAGGCCAATGCCAACGCTGGAGATGCGATTGTGTTTACTGAGGAAGATGCAGCAGGAATTATGGAAGGCGATTTGGAGCGTCAGGAACAGATGGTTTCCCATTTGATTGATGCAGCTTCTTCTGTTGACCATCCATATCGGCATCCTCTCCAATGGATAAACGCCTCCCAATATACCCAGCAAATGCGGGAGCAGCTGCCAACTATGCTGGAGGAGTTTCGTACAGCCGGCAAAGCTGCCATGGAAGCCCGAAAAGCGATTGCCATTTTATTTGACCGTGGTTTTCGGGATACCCGGCAGGATTGGGAATGGTTTGCCCAGGTCTCCGAACAATTAGCCCTATGGGATGATCTGCCTTCGGTATGGGCAAAAATTCCAAATTTTTCGGAATGGGTTTCGTTTGTTCACACACTGGCAGAATATGAAAAAAAGGCTGGACGAAAGAAAGCAGCTTTAATGGAACACTGGACGCCGGAGTTTTTATCTCAGGACGGTTCTGCCTTGGAAAACGATTGGAAGGAAGCCTCATCCAAAATGTTTTTATCCCGTTTTTCAAAGCAGCGGAAAATTTTAAAACGTTTAATGCCTTTCAGCCGGGGCCCTATTGATAAAGCGGAGCTTCTTTCTGCATTGTCCCTGTTATCTAATTACCAAATTGAACGGTTGGCAGGATTGGAAATCCTTCGGGAATGTGAAGATAAAATGGGGGCTCTTTACAATGGGGAAAATACGGATTGGGAAATGCTTGTGAAACAGGTGGAAACTGCCGGGCAGAGTGTGAAAGCTTTAGAAAATCTATCCGGCGGGCAGGAAATCCGGTTGAAATTTGCTTCCTCTGTGGAAGCAGTTAAAACCGCTGAATGGTTTCATAGTGCATGGACTAGATTTCAAGAGGCTTCCCATAAGCTGAACAGCCTTTTAGAACTTCAACCCCTGGAAGATGATGAATGGATGGTGCAGCAGCTTTTTCGCTGTGATGAGATCCAGGAAGGGTTGGACAGCCTGCGGGAATGGATCGTCTGGAAAGGACTTTGTAAGGAAGCACTCCATATGGGTTTGGGGCCAGTCATAACCGCCTATGAGGAAGGGATTTTTCATAAGGAGGTAATGCCATGCTATAAAAAAGCAATTTATCATGCACTCGCTGTTCAAACATTACAGACAGAAGAGCTGCATATCCTTCCCAGTGCCAAGCTGGATAGGAAAATTTCCCAGCTGAGGATGGAAAAACAAAAGCTGCAAGATCTGGCGCGGGAAGAAATTTATATCCAAACCGCATTAAACCTTATGGATACTTTTAAAGATATTTCACGAAATGGCGAGTACTCCATCCGGCCAGAAATCGAATCCTGCTTTGGGCTGGATTTCCGCAGAGCTGCGTTATCGTCCTTGACGGGCGGCAGCCCGCCTGCGTCCGATGCCTTGCCCTGCAAAAATTCAGCTCCAAATCATACTCCGATTTCTAACCGGATGGAGCATGAGTTGCAGACCATCCAGCAGGTTCTTCAAGACAATGGTGAAGGAATGAGTTTGAAATCTCTTTTTGAACAGGCTTCCAGTATCCTTTCTCGTTTATGTCCCTGTATCCTCACAGATCCCCTTTCTGCCGCCCAATATTTAAATTCCAATTGGGAACCCTTTGATTTGGTAATCCTTGATGAAGCGTCCCAACTTCCTACGTACAAGGCAATCGGGGTATTAGCGCGGGGGAGGGCTGCTGTTATTGCAGGGGACTTAAATCAGATTTCCCCAGTTGATCTTCCAAAAGGGGCTCTTTCCAATACAGAGAGCATTTTAGATGCCTGCCTTGCTGTGAAAATGCCAAGAACACATTTGTTATGGCATTATCGGAGCCGATATGAAAGCCTGATTACATTCTGCAACAGGAACTTTTATAACAATAGAATATACACATTTCCTTCTGTCAGTGAGCGGGAATCCAAAGTACAGTTTATACATGCAGATGGATTCTTTGACCAGGGAGGAACCCGCCAAAATTACGCGGAGGCAGAAGCAGTAATAGCTGAAGTCGTCCATCGTTTCCAGGAACCCTCCCTACGTAACGAAAGCATTGGGATTGTAGCCTTTAATGCCAGCCAGAAAGCCCTTATAGACGACCTTTTTATAGAAGCATGCAGGAAAAATAATGGGCTGGAATTATGGGCCTATAGTGTGCCGGAACCCCTTTTCATCAAAACTTTGGAAAACATTCAGGGTTATGAGAGGGATGTTATATTATTATCAGTTGGATTCGGATGCGATCAAGCCGGAAAAATGCCAGTAAGCTTTGGAACCCTGGATCGGCAGAATGGATGGAAGTATTTAAATACAGCCGTTTCCAGGGCCAGGATGGAAATGAAAGTATTTTCCAGCATCCTGCCGGAACAAATTGATCTGTCCCGAACCAGTTCTGAAGGTACAGCAGTATTAAAGTCATTTTTGGAATATTCTCAAACTGGAGTTTTGAAAGTGTGGAAACAGGATGTTCTCCGCAGGAAAGAAAGATGGTTAGAAGATAGTATCTGCCGGGTTTTGAACAAGTCCGGCTACAATACCAGGCAGCAGATAGGAAAATCTGCCTACCGAATAGATATAGGCATAATAGATCCCAGAAACAGCCGCCGATATCTGGCTGGAATCCAGCTTGACGGTTCTTTTTATCAGAATGGGTTTATAGAAGATTTAGGATGGAAAATTATTAACATCTGTTCCGTTGATTGGTGGAAAGATTCCCGTAAAGAGATATCCTATTTACTGGATATACTGGAACAGCTGAAAAAAGTCCCATTGGAAACTGCACCTTTTGAAAAAACTGAGCTGAATGTGGGACAGACGCTTGTGGAACTGCATGATACAAATCAGAAAGATGTTTTAGAACCCCCTGTATCTGAAACTTCCCTAAAAGCTTCCGCCGCCAGACCAGCGCAGATATACCAGGCAGCTGTCTTGCCAAAAATAAGTTTAACGTCAGCAGAGTATAGTTCTGCTGACACTTTAGGGACGGTTTTGGAAAAAGTAAAATCGGTTTTAGAGGTGGAAGCCCCCATTTCTGAAAACCTTTTGGTAAAACGTGTTCTGCAAAGCTGCGGTATAAACAGGGGAAATTCCAAAATTCATGTTCAAAATGGAAAAGCCTTTCAAAAGTTAGGAGTAAAAGTCTCAGAGCAGGATGGAATTCGGTTTTTATGGAGAGCTGAACAGAATCCAGATGCTTATGTTGGGTATCGTGTGTCAGGAGAGGGAATTCATAAACGGGATGCAAAAGATATTCCTCAACAGGAAATTGCTAATGTAATTTGCGAGATCTTAGAGGAACAGCCCGGAATTTTAAAAACAGATTTGATGCGGGAATCTGCCAAAAGGCTTGGTTATATTAGGACTGGCGTTCTTGTCCTTACAGCTATGGAACGCGGAATAGAATGGGCAAGGAAAAGCGGACGTATTTTAGTTGATAAAGCAGATAATATCTCTTTAAAAAGTTAAAGCTAATTTGCGGGAGAAACCTAAGACGAGTACAAGCTAGGGCGGATTAAAAAGGTTTGGGGTCAAGGGGCCTTTCCTAAAAAGGC
>CAOJXI010000072.1 GCA_948465665.1 uncultured Clostridia bacterium
CAGCCATCCAGCAAACCAACGGTTTGCGGATGATGGCGTACCTAAGACCGATAACTATAAAATTTCATCAAACCCTGATTATTTCAAAACGAGTACAGTAGAGGTTTCATTGATATGCCCCAGGAAAGCCTCTCCAGAGGTAGAAAACCCAATACTTGGATAACGCCCAAACAAAGCGCAGTATGGTTTTTCCACTTTACGGTTCTGGATTTCCAGGGTACGGTATAGGCAGTTAAAATTCACCACACCGGCAGGTTCATAAGAAATTGTTTTATCAAGCGCCTTCTGGGTATCCTCCACAATATTCCCAATTTTCAGAACATTAATTTCAGTGCCCTCGGCAATTCCGCAGTGCAATGTAATTCCGTCGCCGGATTTCTCGTTAAAGGTACGAATGAAAATTTCATCATCGGCAATAACCCCTAACGGGTTGGAAACAAAATATTCCTGAATCTTGTCAACGGGAACCCCTAAAACTTCAGCGTAAACTTCGCCGCAGGGCCGGTTGTCAAATTCATAAAGGATACGGTTTTTCAAATCAGACTTAGTAGCGGTCAGCTTCTTCTCAGAAAATACCGACGCGCTCTGTGTCTTTAAAATATCATAACCCTTTGTAGTTTTCAAAAGTGCTAAAACAGCTGCTTTTTCATAGGATTTCCCATCTGCGTATACCCGTGATACGCCATCATCCCCAGCAGATGAGGAACCGCCCACAAATAAAACGTCAGACGCAGTCCCAAGGCGATCCATAACGGTTTCTTCTGCCTTTGCACTGGATTCAAACAGGATAATCCCAACATAGCGGTCAAAATGATTGAAAACAGCTTCTGTTCCGCCGAAATGGTTATGTAAAGCATCAGCAGCCCGAACCACAGCCTGGGGATCGTCCAGATTAGTAATTACCTCAACGGAAATATCTTCAACGGTTTCTTTATCAATGGCCATAATGCTGAAAGAGCCGCTGGTAAAATCCGAATTGCAGAATTCACTGTGGGATGTGCATCCAATTACAGTGCTTCCTGGAAATGCCTGTTTCAATTCCTCCGCGGGATGTGACGCGTCATAGCTGCTGGAGGCAAAAAATAGGATAACTTCTGGAGCCTGCCCCTGAAGCGCCTTTTTTGCCTGTGATGCAACGTCGGCGCTGCTTGTTCCTTTTAAAGATAAAGTTTGTACAGCCATTTAAATTACCTCCTTTATAATCAAATACGGATTCCAAATTCTGAACCGACTTCCCGTACCTTTTGCATGATTGCAGGGTCGTCTGGCGAGGTTGGAGTATACTTTGTGATGTTAATCCCTTTTAAAATCATTTTTGTGCGTATACTCCCCGCGATAACTTCATTTCCGCGGGATTTTTGTTGAATAATTGTTTGGATTGCATTATAAATTTGTCCTGCCATTGTCTCATCTCCTTCTTGCTTAGTATATCATCTTATTATAAGAAAATCAAGATTGTATTTTTAAGTTCTGTAAAACTGCTATTTTGTCTCTGTAATATGAGATTTAAGAACAAATAAAGAGTTGAATCATTTTTTATAGTATGTAGTAGCAAAATTCCCCTTTATAGTTTTAAGTAGATAAAAAAATCCCTCAATAGATTATGTCTTTACTGTTGAGGGAAGTATAGAGTATCATGAGTAAAATTGAGTTTTACCGGTATAAAATTGTTTTTTGTTATATTTTATCCCTTTTTAGCAATACAGCAATACCAATCGATTTGTTCAAAAGGCTTATCTGTAAAACATGGGAGAGGCTTCAGGGTAAAGTCCTGATATCCCATCTTATCCAGTTCAGAGCGGACTATTTCAATGGAGAAAGGATGTAGATATTCCTCAAAATTCAAACTCTCAAAAATAATCCCATCCCGTTCATAACCCTGTAAGATATGAATTGTAACAGTTCCGTCGGAGTTATAATCCCAATCCTGAACATAGTTGATACGTACCCCGTCTTCCCGGATAAAGGGGCGCGACCACCTAAAACGTTTTGGGTTCTTTAATTCCACATCCCAGTTCCGGCTGTCTAAATAAAGATAACCGCCAGGCTTGACAAGGGAATCCATTTCCCGAAGGGTCTTTCTTACATCATCCGGGGATACATGCGCCAAAGCATTCCCTGTACTCATTACACAGTCAAAGGTTGTATCGAAGGATTTGCTCAGCTCCCGGAAATCGCATTGAACCAGTTTTACATCCAGACCTTTTTGTTCCGCCTTTTTTCTTGCCTGTTCCAGCATGGTTCCGCTCAGATCCGAACCGGATACGCTATACCCCAGCTCGGCAAGGCAGAACGTCAGACATCCTGTCCCAAAGCTGCAATCCAATATGGAATGGATTTCCTTTCCTTCAAGCATCTTTTGATAGTGCTTTTTATATCCTTCGTTTGCCCTATCCGAAAAACGTTCATCGTAGATATCAGGGTAATCGTATATATCTGCCATGTTGTCTTCTCCTTTACTATCACGAAGGGTTTGTTGATTTCACAGTATACCATGCTTTCAGGGGCGGCGTTGATATAACGCCGCCCTCTGATTTAAACCTGTAATCTGTTTTTTATCTGGGGTTCTTAATAGCAGCCTGCGCCGCAGACAATCTGGCAATTGGTACGCGGAAAGGAGAGCAGGACACATAGTCCAGCCCAGTCCGATGGAAGAACTCCACAGAAGCGGGATCGCCGCCATGCTCGCCGCAAACGCCCAGTTTCAGGTCAGGCTTAACCGAGCGTCCCAGTTTGCAGGCCATGTCTACCAGCTTGCCAACGCCGGTCTGATCCAGTTTGGCAAAAGGATCGTTCTCATAAATCTTCTTATCATAGTAAGCACTGAGGAACTTCCCAGCATCGTCACGGCTGAAGCCAAAGGTCATTTGGGTCAGGTCGTTTGTGCCAAAGGAGAAGAAATCAGCTTCCTTGGCAATGTCATCAGCAGTCAGGGCAGCTCTTGGAATCTCAATCATGGTTCCAACTTTATAATCTATCTTCATGCCGGATTCTGCAATGATCTTGTCAGCAGTTTCGACAACAACCTTCTTGACATAAGCCAGCTCTTTCTGCTCGCCGGTCAAGGGGATCATGATTTCAGGAACCATAGTCCATTCAGGATGGCGTTTCTGGACTGCCAAAGCAGCCTTAATCACAGCGCTGGTCTGCATAACCGCGATTTCGGGATAGGTGACAGCCAGACGGCAGCCGCGATGTCCCATCATAGGGTTGAACTCGTGGAGGGAAGCAATAATTGCTTTAATGTCATCAACGCTCTTGCCCATGTCGGAAGCAAGAAGTTCAATATCTTTTTCCTCGGTGGGAACAAACTCGTGGAGAGGCGGATCAAGGAAACGGATGGTAACAGGGCATCCTTCCATAGCCTCATAGATTTTTTCAAAATCGCCCTGCTGCATGGGTTCCAGCTTTGCCAGGGCTTTTTCTCTTTGTTCCACAGTATCGGAGCAAATCATTTCACGGATAGCAGGAATACGATCCGCATCAAAGAACATATGCTCGGTACGGCACAACCCGATTCCTTCTGCACCTAAACTGCGTGCTTTTGCCGCATCTGTCGGAGTATCAGCATTCGTGCGGACTTTCAACTGGCGGTATTTATCAGCCCAACCCATAACGCGGGCAAATTCTCCTCCAATAGAAGCATCCACAGTGGGAATCAAGCCGTCATATACGCATCCGGTAGAACCGTCAATAGAAATGCAGTCGCCTTCATGGTAGGTTTTCCCTGCAACGGTAAACTTCTTGTTTTCCTCGTCCATGTTGATATCGGAGCAGCCGGAAACACAGCAGGTACCCATACCGCGGGCAACAACCGCCGCATGGGAAGTCATACCGCCGCGGACAGTCAAAATACCCTGAGCAGCCTTCATACCTTCAATATCCTCAGGAGAGGTTTCCAGGCGAACCAGAACAACCTTTTCGCCGCGGGAAGCCCATTCTTTGGCATCTTCAGCGGTAAAGACAATCTTGCCGCAGGCCGCGCCGGGAGAAGCCGCCAGAGCCTTGGCGATAGGTTCAGATTTTTTCAGGGCTTTAGCGTCAAACTGAGGATGGAGCAGGGTGTCAAGGTTACGGGGATCGATCATTTCAACTGCCTCTTGTTCAGTCCTCATTCCCTCGTCTACCAGGTCGCAGGCAATTTTCAGGGCAGCCTGGGCTGTTCTCTTGCCGTTCCTTGTCTGGAGCATATACAGTTTCCCATGTTCAACGGTAAACTCCATATCCTGCATATCCCTGTAATGCTCTTCCAAGGTTTTACATACTTTCTTAAACTGATCAAATGCTTCAGGGAACTTGTCAGCCATTTCTGTAATCTTCATTGGAGTACGAACGCCAGCAACAACGTCCTCGCCCTGTGCATTTGTAAGGAATTCGCCGAAAAGCCCTGTCTCGCCTGTTGCCGGGTCGCGTGTAAATGCAACACCAGTACCGCAGTCATCGCCCATGTTACCAAAGGCCATGGACTGTACATTGACAGCAGTACCCCAGGAATAAGGAATATCATTATCCCGGCGGTAAACGTTGGCGCGGGGGTTGTCCCAGGAACGGAATACCGCCTTAATTGCGCCCATAAGCTGCACCTTGGGATCATCCGGGAAATCCTCGCCAAGTTTTTCTTTATATTCAGCTTTAAACTGGTAAGCCAGTTTCTTTAAATCGGCAGCATCCAGTTCGACATCCTGCTTAACGCCTTTTTCTTCCTTCATTTTGTCGATGAGCTGTTCAAAATATTTCTTGCCAACTTCCATAACCACGTCGGAATACATCTGGATAAACCGGCGGTAGCAGTCCCATGCCCAACGTTCGTTATTGGAGTTTTTGGCGATAATTTCAACAACCTGCTCATTGAGGCCCAGGTTCAGGATAGTATCCATCATGCCGGGCATAGACGCCCTTGCACCGGAGCGGACAGAAACCAAAAGGGGATTTTCCAGATCGCCGAACTTTTTGCCGGTAATCCCTTCCATCTTGGTAATATACTCCATAATTTCCGCCTGGATATCGTCGTTGATCTTCCGGCCATCCTCATAATACTGAGTACAGGCTTCTGTTGTGATGGTAAAGCCCTGGGGCACCGGCAGACCAAGGTTTGTCATTTCCGCCAGGTTTGCTCCCTTGCCTCCCAGCAGTTCACGCATTTTACCGTTTCCTTCAGAGAACAGATAAACATATTTCTTTTTCACTGTTACTTTGACCTCCAAACTTGTTTTTCATGAAAAAACATTCGGACAGACCGCCTGGAGCGAAACTTATAAAATTAATGGATGTTTTTTCACTTTCTTTTGACATATCTTATTATACCAATCTTTTCAAAAATTGCTAGTATTTTCATTAAATTTTTCTGCTGCTTTCTGCATTTTTGAATACAAAGCATAAATTTGACAGAAAACAGACCATTAGAAAAATCCGATGCAGGCATACCCCATTTTCCAATGCTGCCTTAAAGCAATATCATTTAACTCTCAAGTGAAAAAGACACCTCTTCAACAGGTATTTTCAGCATTTTGGCGATTTGTTCAGCCGGGAAAAACTCTGACAGGGATTGGATCACTTTTTGGCGTTCTTCTTCCCGGCCCTTTTTCTGGCCTTCTTGCAATCCTTCTTTCAGTCCTTCTTCCCGGGCTTCCTCCATCCCTACCTCTAAAGCATCCTCCCAGTTCCATTCCACATTCAACATATTCTCCACCTCCGAAATATGCTCTTTCAAAAATGGCTGCATAACGCCCCGTTTTTCACATTCTAATGCAGCTTTATGAATGGCGTCTTTTAATTGGCTTCCTTTTTCCAGGTATTCCTGCGCCAAATCAATAAAAAAGCTGTAGTCATGTAAAGCTTTGCTTTTTCTCAGCAATTCCTGATTTTCTTTGTACCGTATATTCAAAACCTTTACAACCAGTTCAGCCGTATTTGCAGGCAGGTTCTTTTTATCTATAAAAGAATCTGACAGTTTTAAAAAGGATTCCTTCGGATATGTTTTCTTTCCATTGTACAATACTATAAATTCCGGCATAGGCAGGGGAATCCGGTTTCTTCGATAAATATTTTTCTTTTCTAAAATCTTTTCATACAGCCGCCCCAAATATAAAAACATCCTCACCGGCATATTCTCATTGATGGTTGACTGATGCTCCATCAAAACGATAAATTTCCCGGCTAATGTAAACGAAATGTCATTCATCCGGTTTTTGAATAAAACCCCGTCCAAAGTATTGATTTCTATTGGAGTATCCAAAGGGTAGTTTGTTCCCTGAACAGCATTATATACTTCTATCAAACGTTTTGGATCGCTCATATACATGGAAAACAGGCTGTCTTTGTATTCCCGGTTGGGATTAGGCTCCATTTCCAATTTATCAATCCTCCTGTCCTGTCAAAGATGCTTTTCCCTTCTATAAGAATAACATGCTGTTGTTTTGCTGTCAATAAACCATCTTTCTGGTTCTGAGACCTTATCAAACCAGACAGGCTGAAAGGTTAGGCCGAAGCAAATTGCCCCGGCCTTTCAGTATTACAAAGTATTGCGGATATAGTCCACCACGGCAATTTTTTCGCCGTTTTCAATATAAATGCGGGGGACACGCCGCCCCAAAACACAAACAATCTCATAATTGATAGTTCCAGTCAATTCCGCCAGTTCTTCCACCGGAATGGCATTTCCCTCCTGGTGTCCAAACAATGTGACAACCTCTCCCTCTTTTACGCCATGGATGTTGGTAACGTCAACCATCATCTGATCCATACATACGCTTCCTATCTGGGGGGCGTACTGCCCATGGATTAATACGCGGGCTTTATTGGACAGGCGGCGGGTATATCCATCTGCATATCCGATAGGGACAGTAGCGACCGTCCTGCTGTCTGGCGTTTCATAGGTGCGGCCATAGCTGACAGAACGTCCAGCACCCACTTCCTTGACCATGGAAACCATTGATTTTAATTCCATAGCAGGCTTTAGTTCAATTTTCCGTTCCCTCAGGCAGTCCATACTGGGATACAGCCCGTAAATAATATTTCCGGGCCGCACCATATCCAGATGCATCTGCGGGTAATTCAGCATAGCTGCACTGTTGCAGCAATGGCGCAGCCCGCAGGAAAAACCGCGGCGTTCCAGTTCCAAACAGGTTTCCTGAAAACGCTGGAACTGCTCAAGGGTATACTGCTGGGAATCCGCTTGAAATTCATCTGCTACAGAGAAATGGGTAAAAATACCGACAGGCTTCAGCCCGGAAAGCCTATAAACCTTTCCAATGCAATCAGCCGCCTGGACATAACCATCAAACGTAGAAAAACCAATACGCCCCATTCCGGTATCCAATTTAATATGCACAGGAACCGTTACCCCCTGTTCCAATGCTTCAGCGGAAAGGTTTTCGGCGTATTCCAAAGAAAATACCGACTGTGTAATATTATGGCACGCCAAAGTTCCAGCGTAATTAGCAGGAGTAATCCCAAAAATCAGGATATTTTCAGTAAATCCCTGCCGCCGCAGGGAAAGGGCTTCCTCCAAATTGGACACCCCAAACCAAGAAACCCCTTGGTGCCTCAGACAATCAGCAACATATTTATCCCCATGGCCATAGGCGTCTGCCTTTACTACGCCCATAAGCTGGCAGCCTGGCTGGAGGCAGGACTGAATTGCTTTTACATTATCTGCAATATGGTTCAGGTTGATTTCTGCCCAGGTTCGCTTTAAGTAATCGTCCATACTGACGCTCCTTTTAGGCAGGGGATTATTCCCGCACCAGTACTTTCACGATTTCTCCAACATATGTACGATGGTAATCCTTTTCAGGATACCATTTCCCAATAATATCCTTTTCAACAAAACAGGATTCCAACATATCCTGGGCATATAGTTTCTTACAACAGAAAACAATATCTGCCTGTTCAATATAACGGAAACCATCCGTTTCCCCCATGGTAAAACCACATTCCTTCATTTTATCCGTATCCCTGCCGGATGTTGTACCGCAAAGTTTGACTGCATCCCGGCGGTTCCCGTGAAAATAGGCAATTGTATAAGTGTCGGTGTTTTCCAATAAATTAAATGTGAAACGTTGGGGGCGTACTACAACAGTTGCTACGTTAAGCCCCCACATAACGCCAAACCCGCCCCAGCCTGCGGTCATGGGATTAATGCCTTCACCATTGGGAGCAGTAATTAGAATGTAATCGGGATTCATAGCGGTAAATGGATTGATTTCCAGAGAACGGCAGTTTACTTCACGAAAAGACATGATTGAAAACCTCCTGTGAGTTTTTAGAACCTGTATTCATAACCGGGGATGCTGGATGGACGAGGATTTTTCCCGCCAGACAAGGAGATTTTCCGCAGCAATCCTGACGGATTGCAAGGGAAAGCGACGCAGTATGGCGGGAAAAAGACCGTTCAGACAGTGTCCAACGGTTGTGAATACAGGTTCTTAATATAATGTGAGTTCGATAAAGCTTATTTGCGGGAGAAAGCTAAGTCGAGTACAAGCTGGGACGGATTAAAAAGGTTTCGGGTCCAGGGGGGTGTGCAGCGGAGCTGCACTCCTCAAAAGCCCGCTGGAATTGCTTCGGGGGTGGGATAAGATTGGAATTGGCAACAGCTTAGGGCGGGCAGCCCCATTAGGCGGGCTTTCTTCCGCTTCGTCCAAGTTCAGCTCTGCTGAACTCAGCCCACCAGAGTTGGACAAAACCTCCAAGTTTCCTCTTGCAGCCCTCCAGCAAACCAACCTTGAGATGATGGCGTACCGAAAGCAGAAAACCCATATTCTTCCTCTCATCCGCACCCATAAAAGACAGTATACCATAAGAAATGGAAAAAGAATAGCGGAATAGGAAAAACAAATTGAAAACGAAAATCTATTTAACCGCATAAAAAGCCGCCGGAAAAAATCCGGCGGCCAAAAGATAATGCCAAAAGTGAACACCCAACAAAATAAATTACTCCATGTATTTCGCCATATCCAGCTTGATAGCGTCCAGCAAAGCCTGGGCTTCCCCTCTGGTGCTTCCCAAAATGGAGTAGTAAATTTTAATCTTAGGTTCTGTGCCGGAAGGACGTACAATGACCGACGCGCCGCCTTCCAAACCATATTCCAGAACATTAGATTTAGGCAGATGGATGGTTTCCTCTCCCTTGGCGTCTTTGCGGACAGAGGTCTGGTAATCGGCAGTATAAACGACCTTTTTCCCAGCGACAGAATCAATCCCATTTTTCCGCAGCCCATCCATAATCTGCTGCATTTTGACCATACCCTCAGACCCTTCAAAGGCAAAGCTCTGCTGGGTGTCGATAAATTGGCCATGTTTTTCATACAGCTCGTTAAGAGCAGTTACAAGGGTTTTACCCTGCAATTTGTAATAGGAAGCCATTTCACAGATAAGCATGGAGCCGTTTACCGCATCCTTATCGCGGACATGGGTGCCAGACAGATAGCCATAGCTTTCCTCAAACCCGAAGATATACCTCTCTTTTTCGCCTTTCTGCTCCAGGTGGAGGATCTGCTCGCCAATGTATTTGAACCCAGTCAAAACATTGATAACTTCCACGCCATAGGATTTGGCGATTGCATCAATCAGTTTAGTGGTGACAATCGTCTTTACAGTAATGGGGTTTTTAGGCATGGTGCCCTTTTCAATCCGGTTCCTGGCAATATAGTCCAGCAGCAGCGCGCCAACCTCATTGCCGGTTAAAAGGACATAATTTCCCTCGTGTTTTACCGCAATGCCTACACGGTCTGCATCCGGGTCAGTTGCAAGCAGCATATCATAAGACAGTTTTTCACAAAGTTCAATACCTTTTTCCAAAGCCTGCCTAATCTCAGGGTTAGGATAGGGGCAGGTCGGGAAATTGCCGTCGGGGTTTTCCTGTTCCGGTACAACCGCAACTGTTTCAATCCCCATCTTGGCAAGAACGTTGCGGACGGGCTTATTGCCAGTGCCGTTTAAAGGGGTATAGACAACCTTTAATCCAGCTTTACGCGCTGCGTCCGGGTTTACCTGCAACGCCATAACGTGGTCAACAAAGCTGTCGATTACTTCCTGGCCTATGTATTCCACGCTGCCTTCTGCCAAACATGCGTCAAATGCTTTATGCTTTACGCCGTCAAAGATATCTACATGGTTAATCTTTTCCAAAACCGCATTGGCAGATTCAGTTGTCATTTGACAGCCGTCATCCCCATATACCTTATAGCCGTTATATTTTGAGGGATTATGGCTGGCTGTTACCACGATTCCCGCCTGGCAATGCAGCTCCCGCACCGCAAAGGACAGCATAGGGGTAGGCATCAATTCTTTATACAGATAAACATGGATCCCATTTGCCGCCAGAACCGCCGCTGATTCCCGCGCAAATAAATCTGATTTAATCCGGCTGTCGTATGCAATCGCAACTTTGGGCTGCTGGTACTTTTCATTTACATAATCAGCCAGCCCCTGTGTTGCCCGGCGTACTGTATAAATGTTCATCCGGTTTACGCCAGCGCCAATAACGCCGCGCAGTCCCGCAGTGCCAAACTCTAGTTCCCGATAAAAACGGTCATGTATTTCTTCTGGAGAATCTTTAACCTCCTGAAGTTCTTTGGTCAAATCCGGGTCCTCTAAATCCTTTGACTGCCACCTGCTGTACAATTCCATTTCTGTCATACTCTCGCTCCCATCTGCTGCTGTGCAGCGTCTTTCCCCTATTCCACCGTTTTGGCACTGTGGATATTGCTGATTTTCACTTTACGGAGGGAAGGGTTTTGGTATATTTTTAACGATACTTTTATCATAATACACCATTTGAAGACTGTCAATAAGAAATCTGAAACATTTACGGAAGTTTTACAAGGTTAAGCGGGGTCAAGGGGCTTTTTCAGGTACATCCCCCTTCTAAAAACTATGCTTTTCGGGTTTAGGTACGCCATCATCCGCAAACCGTTGGTTTGCTGGATGGCTGCAAGAGAAAACTTGGAGGTTTTGTCCAACTCTGCGGAGTTGGACACAGCGGAAGAAAGCCCGCCTAATGGGGCTGCC
>CAOJXI010000073.1 GCA_948465665.1 uncultured Clostridia bacterium
CCCCCTGGACCCGAAACCTTTTTAATCCGCCTTAGCTTATACTCGTCTTAGCTTTCTCCCGCAAATTTACTTTATCGAACATCAAAAACACACTCTGTCTGTGGTGAATCCAAAAAGTTAATTTCCAATCCCAATCCTGGGCCATCTGGAACACGGATACGGCCATTCTTCACATGCAATCCGCCGGGTACGCAATCCTCCACCCCGCGAAATCCCTTATACTCATGATAATGGCCCGCATTAGGGATAATAGCGCAGAAAAGCAGCATATTATAGGAAGCATATCCGCCGGAAACATGAGGCGTTACAACTTTACCCGCTGCCTGTGCCATACGTGCTACTTTAATACATTGAATAAACCCGCCTGTATACTGCAAGTCCGGTTGAAGTACCTGGGCGGCGTTATTCTCAATAATCCAGGCAAAGCGTCTCAGGCTGGTTTCCTGTTCGCCAAAGGCCAGAGGGACTTCCAGCGCGTCAGCAACTGCCTTTGTATCCCATAAATCATCAAAAGGACATGGTTCTTCATAAAAGTAAGCGTTAATACTTTCCGCAATCCTTCCAATTTCGATCCCTTTTCTCGCGTCAAAAGAACCGTTTCCGTCACAATGGATGATAAAGTCATCCCCAAAATGCTGGCGGGCAAGTTTCAGTAATCCTTCTGTGCGGCCCTCAATGGAATCCCGGTTGCGGCTCATCCTCCCGCCCAGTTTAAATTTAATGGCCTTTGCCCCGACCAGGTCTACCCGGTTCTGTAAAATTTCCACTTCTTCCTCTGGTGTTGTATCCCGGTTTCCAGAAGCCACATAAATTTCCAGTTCATCACGCTGACGGCCCCCAAGCAGTTGGGCCACATGAACGCCTGCCGTTTTTGCCAGCATATCTAAAATAGCTGATTCTATCCAGGCAATGCAGCACCAATAAGCCAGCCCCTGAATTTTATAATTGATGTCAGTGACAAAAATTGTATTTAGGATTTCTTCCAGCCTGCGGGCATCCTTCCCAATTGCAAGGGGAAGGAATTTTTTCAGCAGCAGGTGAAGATAAGAAGCCCGGTCTGAACATGGGGCAATTCCCTCTTCTCCCCTGGTTCCCCGTACCTTTAAAAACCACGCCTTATCCCTGCGGTAAAGGGATAAGGATTCAATGATAACCGGTTCTGGAAGCTGGTCTGTAACCAGTACAGGCGTATCCATAATTGCCTGGAGCTGTTCAAAGGTTACAGGCTTATGGGGCTTAAAATCCGGGTGCATTTGATACATGGTGCTTATTCTCCCTTCAAAACGCTTTCTGTGGAATTTTTATCCTTGTATTTATCTTACCTGATTTCGGTTATAGAAACAATAGGGAGGCAAACAGATGGAATCAAAATGTAACAAAAGCAAACAGATTTTTATCAACCAGCCATGCTTTTTTATACAATATACAATGTTCCGTGTACGTGAACAAGCAATTTAGATAAACCCATTCAAAATTTTTTCGACCTGGCTGTAGTCTTTTAAAAACCAGTCAGCGGTTTCTTTCAGCTCCCTGGAATATTTTTGATTAAATGTGTCATCAACTGCTGCTGTCCAGAACCCGTTGTCGGCGGCGGTCTTTACAGCATGGAGGGCGTCCTCAAAAACGATTGTTTCCTGCGGCAAGGCTCCCAGTTTCGCAGCAGCGCGTTCAAAAATTTCAGGGGTATGTTTTGTCAGTCCCGTTTCCGTACAGGTAAACATTTCCTGAAAGTATTTCCAAATCCCCAAACGTTTGCACGCAGCTTCCACATGGTATCGTTCCGACGCAGTGACAATGCCCAACGCCACTCCTTTGGAGGACAGCCAGGATAAAACGGATTCAACGTGTGGCTTTCCCTGTACCTTATAGAAATATTCCTCTTCCACAATTTTACAAATTTCGTCCATTGTTTCTTCCGGTGTTTCATGCAGTCCAAAACGTTCGTTAAAAAATACGGCAGTCTGACGCAGGGTCAAAGCATCCAGTTCTTCTTTCAGCCATGGGGGAGGGGCAATATGATGCTGCTTTAAAAGCATCTCATCGGCAGATTCCCAAATATACATAGAATCAGTCAAAGTACCGTCCACATCAAATAATGCCGCCCGGATGCGTTTGGTTTTTCCGTTGGAGACAGCCATTTCCTCGGACAGTTTGCGCAGCCTTCTTGCAGCCGCAGCAGCAGATTGGGGCGTTATTTTTCCGGTTTCATCCTTTTGGGCAAAAAGTGCGGAAATTACTGCTGCGCCGTCCGCCCCACTCCCGGACAAATTTAAAATATTGGCTTCCGTTATCCCGCCAATGGCGACAATAGGCAGGTCAACTGCCCGCCGGATTTCTTTAAGCGTTTCCATAGGCAGATAAGAAGCATCCTGCTTGGTTGATGAACCGAATACTGCTCCCACTCCCAGATAATCAGCCCCCTGTTCAGCGGCGCGGCGGGCTTCTTCCACATTATGGGCACTGGCCCCAATGATTTTTCCAGGCCCCAGCACAGCGCGCGCTTCCAGGACAGAAGTGTCTTCCTGACCTACATGTACCCCGTCCGCATCAACGGCTTTTGCTGTTTCCACATCGTCGTTTATGATAAATGGTACATGATAGGCGGCGCATAACGGTTGTACTGCGCGGGCTTCCCGAAGCATTTCCTCCTTGGAACTATTTTTTTCCCGTAATTGTACACAAGTAACGCCTGCCTTTAATACTGCTTCCAGATATTCCGTCAGGGTTTCCCCCTCCGAAAGCCACCGCCGGTCAGTTACAGCATACAGGCGCATTGCCCTTTTATCTATCTTCAATCTGAAACCCTCCCTGTAATGCCAGATAATCCATCCTTCCCGCTGCGTCAATTAAATATGTCCGCATGGAACTATATCCGGTGTTTAGACATTCCATATTTAATGCTGCCGCTTCCCCAAAACGTTTCATCATCGCAGAAGCAATGGTAGCCGCCTCCAATGGGGAATCCGGCTTTACTGCCAGAAACGCCCCTATCAACACTGAAAGCATACAGCCTGTCCCGGTAATACGCGTCATGGCCTCGTTTCCACCTTTAATATAGACCCGCCGGATTCCATCTGTTATGATATCCGTTTGGGAAGTAACTTCTACAATCGCCCCTGTGGTATTAGACAGGTTATGGGCAGCGTCGTATAGTTCTTCCTCTGAAAGAGAAGGATCATCTTCTGAATCTACCCCTTTCGCTTTGCCGGATAAGCCACATAAAGCCATGATTTCAAAACGATTTCCCCGAATGACTGAAAACTGGACTGACTGTATCAGTTCCTTTGCACTTTGCAGCCGGTAAGAAGATATCCCTATCCCTACAGGGTCTAAAACAATGGGAATATGTTTCTGGTTCGCTGCTTTTGCAGATTTCTGCATTGCCTCAAAACGGGATGGGTTAAGCATACCAAGATTTAGAACCAGGGCATGGCTGCAAGAGGTTATTTCTGCACTTTCTTCCGGGGAATCCGCCATAATAGGGGAAGCACCGCAGGCAAGCAGGAAATTCGCACAGTCGTTAAGGGAAACAGGATTGCTGATACAATGTACTAAAGGACGTGTTTTATGGAGTTTTTGGACTTCTGCATCAAACATAAGAAATTCTCCTTACAGTAAATTTATAAAAAATGTGAGTTTGATAAAGCAAATTTGCGGGGATAAGCTAAGATGAGTACAAGCTGGGGCGGATTAAAAAGGTTTCGGGTCCAGGGGGCTTTCCTGAAAAGCCCCCTGGTCGCCCTCCGCAGAGGGCGAAATACCCCAGCTTGCTGAAAGAAAACATAAACCTTACCTAAGAGACAGAAATCTAACGGTTTCGTCAGTATTTAAAATCAAAAGCCCGCTGGAATTGCTCAGGGAGTGGGATAAGATTGGGATTGATGCCAGCTTAGGGCGGGCAGCCCCATTTGGCGGGCTTCTTCCGCTTCGTCCGAGTTGGACAAAACCTCCAAGTTTTCGCTTTCAGCCATCCAGCAAACCAACAGTTTGCCATGATGGCGTACCTAAAACCGAAAACCATAGTATTGAGAGAGGTTTTTCATCAAACTCACGTTAAACAGCAAAAACAGTATAAAAAGCCGCTTCAAAACTGACCTTTGCAGTAAAAAGCCAGAAAAGAAGCGGAATTTCAACAGACGATATTCGATACCTAATTTGCGGAAATGAAGCGATGATCCTCCGTTCTAGTCCTATTATACCCCTGCCCCTTTGTCTTGGCAAGTACAGTAGGATAAGTTTTATGTGCTTATATGAATATTAACATTTGGTATAATACTGCGCCTGGGCGTGCCACAGCTCGTAATATTTCCCGCCCTCGTCTGAAACAAGCTCTTCATGGGTTCCCTGCTGGACAACCGCCCCTTGATGGAATACCGCGATTTCGTCACAGAATTTGCAGGAGGACAGCCGGTGGCTGATATAGATTGCTGTCTTATCCCCGGCGATCTCGTCAAATTTGGAGTATATCTCCGCCTCCGCGATTGGGTCAAGGGCGGCTGTTGGTTCATCCAGTATGATAAAGGGCGCGTCTTTGTACAATGCGCGGGCAATGGCGATTTTCTGGGCTTCGCCGCCGGATACATTCACTCCATCTTTCTTGTAATCCGTATAAAGATATGTGTCTAATCCGTTGGGCATTTTTTCCAGGCGTTCCCCAAAGCCCGCCCTTTTCAGGCAGTCCGCCGCAAGGCTGCGGTCGTACTCCGTACCGGATGCGACGTTTTCCCCCAGCTTTAAGGCAAACAGCTTGAAATCCTGGAATACTACCGAGAAAACCATCATGTACTCTGCGTAATTATATTTCTTTATGTCAATTCCGTTTAGTAAAATTTCCCCTTCCGTGGGGTCATAAAGCCGGCAGAGCAGTTTGATAAAGGTCGTTTTGCCGCTGCCGTTCATACCCACCACTGCAAGGCGTTCGCCAACCTTGAATTTTACGTTGACATTGCGCAGAGAATAATTTTCGCTTCCGGGGTATTTAAAGGAGACATTGCGGAATTCCACTTCATACTTGCGGTCACGGCGTTTTTCCACTGTAAGGCTGCCTTGGTACATCCTGTTGGGAATGTCCAGGAATTCAAAAACAGTCGCCAGGAAAGAAGCGTTCGTCCTCATCTCGCCTATCACGGAGATAAAGGAAGACACCCCGTTGGAAACCTTGGTGACAGACGTTACATACTGGGTCACAGCCCCCAGCCCAAACGCCCCCGCCAGGGCTTTCATACATACAAAGAGATATGCAACCCCTGTAAAAACCACTGACACCCCGGCAGAAGCTGCGGAATAAAGTCCCTTAGGCCCCCAGGATAGTTTGGCAAAGATGCCTTTTGTGCCAAAAATACCCTCTTTATTAGTGTTATGCCTGTCACAGATTTTATCCTGCCTGTACAGCCTGATGTCTTCCGCAATCTCCTTTTTATAACTGAGCCACCCAAAAAAGCCATACAGACGGTTGCCAAGGGCGCCCTGCCCGCTGTACATTGCCCAGTAGTTTTTTGATTTATTGGAGAGCATAGGGGAAAGATATGTCACCGCAAGCATAACCGCAGCAATAAGAATGACTAGAAAAGGGCTGTTCAGCATGGTATAAATTCCTGCGCTTTCAGGGACTTTGCTGGTAAAGAGGGAAACTGTCAGCACAATGCCTCCAATCATCGTAAATACAGATGAAATCAACTTAGGATATTGTTCTATTACCTGAAAAAGCCCAAACCCAAACCCCTGTTGGTTCTGGCGGATTGTTGAAAGCAGTTCATGAGTCTTGGTGCTGTCAACATCCATAAAGTCCATGTCCAGGAGCTTTTCCACGGTAATACGTTCAGATTTCTGCCATCTCCCGGAAGCCTGTGTATTTGTCCATTTGGCAAGCAGCGCGGAACCGGCACCAATCACGGCGGCTGATATTAATGTTACCAGCACAAGGGATTTCAGGCGTTCAGCATCCCTGTTCCCTGCCAGCTCGCCAATGACAAGGGCAGACAGGTATATGCCCACATAGGGGGTAAGGGAATTCCATATCTCGGTAAAAAGGCGCGAAAGCATCATCTGCGGGTAGCGCTCATAGAGAAATTTAAATGCCCGTATATTCATTTTAAGGGCCTTTCCCAGCGGCATACGCTCTTTATTCTTCATTGACTTTCTCCCCTTCCTGGTAATATTTACTCTGTACTTCATACAGCTCGGCATATTTCCCGCCCAGCTTTAAAAGCTCCTCGTGGGTTCCTTCCTCACAGATTTCCCCTCCGCCAATCATAATGATGCGGTTACAGAAACGTGTGGACGCCAGGCGGTGGGAGATATAGACAGAGGACTTGCCGCTGGTCATCTGGTCGTATTTCTGGTACAGTTCAGATTCGGCGATAGGGTCAAGGGCGGCTGTCGGCTCGTCGAGGATGATAAAGGGGGCGTCCTTATACAAGGCGCGGGCAAACATCAGCCGCTGGGTTTCACCGCCGGAGAGCATGACAGCGTCTTCATACACTTCACGGTTCAGCTTTGTTTCGTAGCTTTGGGGGAGGGATTCAATCTTTTGGCGGAGATCTGCCTTTTCCACACATTCCTTTACACGTTCCAGGTCAATCTCCGTTTCACTTTGGGCAACGTTGGCGGCAACCGTCCCCGCAAGGACGGAAAACTGCTGGAATACAGCCGAAAACATATTATAATAGTCCCTCCGGTTAAAGTCCCGGATATCCCTGCCGTCCAGAAGGACGCGGCCCTCTGTGGGGTCGAGGAAACCGCAGATTAATTTTACCAGGGTTGTTTTTCCCGCCCCGTTAAGGCCGACCACTGCCAGCTTTTCGCCGGGATGGAGGGTAAGGCTGATATTGGACAGGGTATCCTTTTCGGCTCCAGGATAGCGGAAGGAGACGTTTTCCAGCCTGATTTCATACTGCCTTTTCCCGGCTGTCAGGGGTTCGCCTTCCTCAAATTTGAAGTGTTCGGGATATTCCAGGTATTCCCTTATAATGGAAATTTCAAGGGATTGTTTATACAGCGTGTTAAATTCTGTCAAAATGCCTGTTACCCATGTTGCAAACCCGCTTACCGCCGTAAAGAAAAGCAGGAACTCGGAAACGGTGATCCTGCCAGCCAGCACCATGGTGATCAGGTAGGCGTAGGCGATCCCGCTGCGCAGGAAAGCGAGGACAACGTCCGCAAGCTTTGCCCATAGGTAAACGCCTTCTGCCTTGCTGCGAAACGCCATCAAGCTGTCCATTGCTTTGGAATACAGTTCATCCAGCCAAGGGCGCAGCCCAAAGATTCGGATATCCTTGGCAACGCTCAAATCCTTTGACCGGGAGGAAATATAGTCCATATGCTTGATGTATTCTGATTTTTCGTCGCGGCGGCGGTATTCGTATCCGTTCAAATAATTTCCGAGGAAATAACCCGCTGCCGCAGTTGCTGCAATGACAATCATCAAAACCGGCTGTACAGACGTTAAAAGGCTGACATAGATAACAAAGCCGAGAATATTTGTAACCAGGGATGTAAGGGTAGTCCAAACCGCTTCCGCAGCATCCGAGTTGCCTCCAATTGAGGTTCGGGCTGACGCAAGCAGTTTTTTGAATTGGTCGTCGTCAAGGTTGGGATAAGATGTAAGAGCCGATTTCCTGCTCATACGTGCAATAATTTCACTGCGGACAGCAATCCTTCCAAACAGTATGTTTTCATTGACATAAGTGGACGCCGCCGAAACAAACATGATGCCGGCTGTGAACAGGACAATCGTCCACAGCAGTTCCGCCATGGAGGCTTTCCTTTCCAGCACCGATAATATGGTTGGGGAGACGTACAGGTTTATCAGGCTGTTCGCCACTGTCAGCCCTGCCAAAAGCAGGCCGAGGAATACAACCTTCTTTTCCTTTGAGGCCCATGCCAGTTTTACCATGAACCATGCGTTTTGAAACATATTATATTTTGGTTTGGGGGATTTTTCCTTTTTTGTTTTCAGTGCTGCGCTGTTTGCAGAAGACATGGAAAAACACCGTCCTTTCTGATGGTATCTTAACAGAAAAATTCGTCCCCGGATGATTTCGGGGACGAATTGTTTTTTCTGGGTGATGAATTGTAACTATGTTCAAATTTTAAAGGTCAGAATTTTTTGGGGAACGGGGAGGGTTTACCTTTCTGAATTTGACAGCCATTTCAGGCGTGACTTCAGGGCAGGCTTCATCAAAAGTAATCGGCATCAGCTTTGCATGTGCCAATTCTTCTCTTGAAAGTTCAAGTTCTGCTTTCATTTCTTCAGTCAGTTCATTAAAACTTACCATAATAAAGCCCTCCTTTCAAAAACCGAGGGCATATATACATCAATCAATACTGCCCTTTCATTTTCTGCAACAGCCATATCGGATAATGCTGTAGGGGAAGGGATTTCCTCCTTATCTTCTTCCAAACCGTAAAGGACACACCCTAACAATTCCCTGGCAGAAAACAGCGCATCACTTTCATTTACACCGCTGGTAGCCACATCCAGATCAGGGAAAAAAACTGATATCTCCTGTCCAGCTTCATAACTGAACACAGCAGGGTATATATAACGTTCCACCTTTTCCATGAGCGGGCACCTCCTGATTTTATAGAAATTACGGGAAAGAGCCGGATTCGGTTTTTATCTTCAATTTATCAGAGGATGGTATTGCATTATATCTGCGGCAGCAGGATTTCCGTTGTAAAAGCCCCGTCCTCGCTGTTGCGGCTGATATACCCGTCCAAGCGTTCTACAATGGCGTCAACCCGCACAAGCCCAAAACCATGGCCTTCCCCTTTGCTGCTGCGGAAACGTTTTCCTTCCTTTTTCAGCTTCTTCCCAGCGGTAAAGTTTGTAAAAGAAATATAAAGCTGAGTATTTTTCATATCCATATACACACGGATAATACGTTCCTTTTCCGGGAGCTTTATGCTGGCTTCAATTGCATTGTCAAACAGGTTGCCTATAATACAGCACAGGTCGATTTCTGAGGATTTCAGCTTTACCGGAATATGGGCATCTGCAACCACCTTGATATTTTTGGATTTTGCCAGGGAGATTTTAGAATTCAGGATTGCGTCAGTCATGGGGTTTCCTGTTTTAATAGATGTATCTACAGATGTTAAATCTTCGTCCAGCAAATCCAGGTAACGCCTGATTGCGTCCCAATCCTCGGCGGCTGCGTAGGCTTTCATTGTCTGGATATGGTTTCGGTAATCATGCCGCCAGCCGCGGATCTGCTTATACATATTGTCTACTTCCCGGTAATGGGTTTCAATGAGTTCCTGCTGGTATGAGGCGATTTGTTTATCTATTTTCTTTGAAAAAAACTCCATCTTTCTCACCTCATATTAATAATTGCCCGGTTGACCCCTTCATACGCCCCCCGGGGGAGCGGGATTGCGGTGCCGTCGTTTAATTTGATTTCCGTTTTTGTCACTCGGCTGATCTGGGTCAGGTTGACTATAACAGAACGCCCTGCGCGGTAAAACCGGTCGTCCAGCTCCTTTTCCAGCTCTCCAAGGGTCATCTTTACAACATGGTCGGCGGAGGCGTGGATGGTTACATAATTGCCGGACACCTCTGCATACCGAATTTGATAAATTGGGACGCGGAGCATTTCCCCGCTGATTTCAAAATGTAAAACCTTTTCATTTTTTGACAATTTTTCCGCAGCGCGGTTTAAAACTGTAAAGAACTTTTCCTCTTTTACGGGCTTCATCAAATAATGAAGCGCTGCCACTTCATAGCCTTCAGAAATATAATCCGAATAGCCGGTAATAAACACAATTTGGACAGTATCGTTTTCTTTGCGTATCCGCTTTGCCGTCGTTACACCGTCCATACCGCCCATTTCTATATCAAGCAGGAGGATGTCATAATCGCTTTCCTCAGCATAATGGAACAGGAAACTTTCCGCAGAGGGAAAGAGCAGGACATTTACAGTATGACGTTCCAATTCAGCCCACTGATGAACCAGCCTGGAAAGATACTCCCTATCAGCTGGCAAGTCGTCACAGACTGCAACTTTATACAGCATCGTTTCACATCCCTTTCATGCAAAGATATTCTGAAGGCCTCCTATCAAAAAAGGGGCAGCCTTTTTGACTGGCTGGCCCCTTCTGGTTAGACACTTAACTTTTCAATCACGCGGGTTTTCCGCAAAGCTGCAATTAAGACGGACGCTATCAATGTTCCCCCGGTTGTACTGACCAGGAAGGGCAGGACATAACCAAACAGTGCCGCTTCTTTTGCCATAAAGAAAACCGCCACCGGATATGCAGCCAGACCTCCAATAATTCCAGTTCCAAACACTTCCGCTACATATGTTACAGAAAGCTTTTTGGTAAAATGATACGCAAGGCCGCAGAACAAAGCACCGCACATACTGCCGGGGAAGGCAAGCAGGCTGCCTGTTCCAAGGGATACCCGTATCAACGATGTCATAAAAGCCATGCCCACGCCATATCCGGGGCCAAGGAGAACCGCGGCAAGGACATTGACCATATGCTGGACGGGAAAACATTTAGATGCGCCCACGGGGAAGCTGAAAGGGGAACATACAACACCCAGGGCAACGAGGATTCCGGCAAGCGTTATTTTTCGTATCTGCAATTTTGACATGGTACAAACCTCCCGAATTATATAAAATAGGGACATCCCGGCACGCCTGCGCAGGCACGTCCCACCTGAATCATTCGGTGAAGTTCCATCCCTACGTTGGCATTACCCAAATCAGGTTATCGGGTCGGAACTGCAATTAGTTCCCTCTCAGCCGGCAAGGGCCAGCTCCCCGTGTGTCGTAAAAATTATAACTGATTCTGATAAAATTTTCAACTATTTTTTTGTAAAGCTCATTTGCGGGAGAAAGCTAAGACGAGTATAAACTGGGGCGGATTAAAAAGGTTTCGGGTCCAGGGGGCTTTCCTCAAAAGCCCCCTG
>CAOJXI010000074.1 GCA_948465665.1 uncultured Clostridia bacterium
TCCAGCAAACCAACGGTTTGCCATGATGGCGTACCTAATACCGAAAAGCAGAAAACTTTATCGAACTCATGCCAATTTACTTTATGTTGTCTTATTTTTCAGAAAAGCGAGAAATTACAGCTTCTGCAACCCGTAAGCCATCAACTGCGGCGCTCATGATTCCTCCGGCGTAACCAGCACCTTCCCCACAAGGATATAATCCATTCATCCCAGTTGACTGGAAATCCCCACCTCTCAAAATCCTTACCGGACTGGAGGTACGCGTCTCCACCCCTGTCAAAACTGCTGACGGATTTCCATTTTTCCCGCCAGTAAAGCCTGTAGTCTGCCTTTCAAATCTTTCCAACCCTTCCCTTAATAATTTGCAGATTCTCTTATCAAATACCTGGGAAAAATCTGCATCCCTCACACCAAGGGCATAGGAAGGCGTAACTGCGCTGTTAATCCCAGCCTTTCCATTCAGGAAACGGACAGCATCCTGTCCGGGAGCCATCCCATTGCCGCCGCCTAAGCGAAAGGCGGTTTTTTCTAACCTTCTTTGAAATGTAACGCCATCTAAAATCCCTGTTCCAACCTGTTCCGGCGTTACCGATACAACAAGGGCGCTGTTAGCGTTTAACTGGTTCCGGGCAAATTCGCTCATGCCGTTTGTTGTAATGCTTTCCGGTTCTGAAGCAGCGGGAACAACGAACCCGCCCGGGCACATACAAAAAGTATAAACTGCCTCCTGCCCCTGCCTCCAGGAAAATTGGTATTCTCCTTTGGGCAGCAGGGGGCTTCCGGCAAACTCCCCATACAATCCTTTGTCAATCACGGATTGAAGCTGTTCCACCCGAACGCCTACGGAAAACGGTTTTTGTTCCATTGGGATTCCCTTTTCTGCCAGCATTTGAAATGTGTCCCTTGCACTGTGTCCAATTGCCAATATTGCTGCGTTTGTTTCCAGCAGATAGGAGCTCGTTTCAAGGCATGACAGCCCGGAGGCATTGGAACGGATCCCGGTCAGCCGCGTTTGAAAGCGAATTTCCCCGCCGAGTCGGAGGATTTCCTCCCGAATCGCTGCCACAACTTTTCGTAAACGGTCTGTACCAATATGGGGTTTGGCTAATTGCAGGATTTCCTCCGGCGCCCCGTGTTTATAAAATTCCCTTAAAACATATTCACAGCGGTTATCCCCAATCCGTGTGGTCAGCTTGCCGTCGGAAAACGTGCCCGCTCCGCCTTCTCCAAACTGGACATTGGATTCAGGGGACAGGATTCCTGTTTTCCAGTAGCGTTCAACAGCCCCAACCCGTTTGGAAAGAGGTTCCCCCCGCTCTAAAACAATTGGCCGGTATCCCTCCCGCGCCAGCAGAAGCGCCGCAAACATTCCCCCAGGGCCAAATCCAATAATGACAGGACGGCCCTTTAATTTTTCTTTTCCATGAATGGGGTGAAGGGGCTGCAAAGGCGGGCGGTACCGGACAGCAGAATCGCAGCGGGAGGCTGTCTCTTCCTCCAATGTGGGGGAGCCAAGTTCGATACCAATTGTATAAACCCGGCGGATTCCCTTCTGTGCCTGTTTACGTGCATCCAAAGAGGTCTTTGCAATATAACATTTGGCTGGAATCCCTTTGGGGATTTTAGCCTTTTCTTTGGCAAGGGTATAAACGTTTTCGATTGGCTGGTCAAATGGAACGGATAAATTCGATATCAGCAGCGGCATATTCGGCAGACCTTCCTATTCTGTAACAAATGATTTGCATTGATATGTAAACGATTGGAAAGATTTTAAATCGGAAAGCAGCTCTTCTTTTAATTTGCTGCATGTCCGGTCTGCAAGCTCAAATTGCTGCCGGGTAATATTGCCCTGGCGCAAAGCTTCCTCCAACTCGTCCCGGTCGTCTTCCAAAATGGTTCCGTCCGGCCTGACAATCAGGTCTAAGTATAAATCGTCAAACCAGGGGATACCCTCTGTGTCTGTCCCTTGGGCAGCTATCATGTCAATATACCATAAGTCTATTTGACGATGTTCATTAAACATGGCAGTAATACAGTAATCCTCTTTGCCAGGCAAAATCGAAAGCCATTGATAGCCCTTTTGACAGACTGTAATTTTTTCGCCGTTGAAATCCCAGATTTGAGGCTCCGAAACCTCCTGTATTTGAATCAGGCTTAAATATCCGCTGAATGTTGGGGTCTGTACCTGACGGATTCGCTGAATTTTGCGTGTAATACAAGTCCAGGTTTGATAGGACAGGCTTTTTCGCTTCATGGAAACGCTTCCTTTTCATAATGATTGTATGGATTGCTATTTTGGATGTTGGATGTTATACTTTGTATGTAATTGTCTGCCCCAAATTTTTATTATTAGGAAGGGATTTTTTATGAGGTTAGAACATAGTTCCTGGCTGGAAGTCCAAAATTATTTTAAACGCAGCGATATTGTCATGCTCCCTATTGGAAGCATCGAAAACCATGGTTCCCATCTGGCACTGGGAACCGATATGCTTGTACCAGATTACATTGCAGGGGAGATTGACAAGAAACTCGACATTTTAATTATGCCTGCAATGCCCTTTGGGGCGGCAGACCTTCACAAAACATTCCCCGGAACCCTTTCCATAGGGGTGGATGGGCTGTATATGGTTTTATCGAAAATCTGCGGGGATTTGTTTCGATACGGCGCCAGAAAATTTATTTTTTTGAACGGCCATGGCGGAAATAATCCGGCACTCAGCCGGGTAGGGCAGGAAATCAGCGAAAAGGGAGGGATTTCTGCCCAATTAAACTGGTGGACAGTTGCAGGGGAACTAAATCCCGCCTGGAAAGGCGGCCATGGGGCAGGAGAGGAAACTGCTGCTATGATGGCTGTTTGGCCCCAGGATGTCCATATGGAAAATTTAATGGAATTTACACCGGAAGACCTTGCGCCGGGACTGAGTTTTATCCATGGCGGAACGGTCAGCTTTGAAGGGGTGGGAATCCCTGTTGTAAGGACAACAGAGAAATTTTCACAGGCAGGATGGTATGGGAAAGATCATCCGAAAACCGCCAGCCCGGAATGGGGGCGTGAGATGCTGAAAACCACCACGGAGTATTTTATCCGCTTTATTCAAGCTTTTGAAAAAGTGGAACTTTAAAACCTGTATTCCCTTTAACTGTATCATAGGAAAGGGGAAACATCAAGATAAAGTTTCACCTGCTGCTGAAAAACATACTTGTAATTCTAAGTCCAACATGATAAGATTAAGGCTGTACCCATAATGAACGCGGGTTCGACAAAGGAATAGAGTATGTTATTTGTTTCAGCAGGTATATCTCTGCCGAACATAAAAAAGACTTGAAACGAGGGACCAAAAAATGCGAATCGTCATCATAGGAGATGGCAAAGTAGGCGTGACCTTAACCGAACGTTTATCTAAGGAAGGGCATGATCTTGTTGTAATTGACCAGAATAAACGGGTGTTACAGGAAGCAGCCAATCAATACGACGTATTAACCATTCATGGGAACGGGGCAACCCTGACGGCGCAGAGGGAGGCTGACGTAGGACGGTCTGACCTGATGATAGCGGCAACCTCCGCGGATGAAGTAAATCTGCTGTGCTGTATCCTTTCCCGTAAACTTGGTGTGCCCCGCACAATCGCGCGGGTTCGCAGCCCGGAATATACCGAACAGCTTCCGTTCCTCAAGGATGACCTGGGGCTGAGTATGACCATTAACCCCGAATATACGGCTGCAATGGAAATTTTAAACCTCCTTCGATTCCCAGCCGCTTTAAAAAGGGACAGGTTTGCGCGGGGGCGTGCGGAAATTATAGAACTGAAACTTTCCCCAGACAGTTTTTTATGCGGGCGGAAGCTGCATGAACTGGTACAGCTAACCAAAATACAGGTCTTAATCTGTGCGGTAGAACGCGGGGATGATGTTATTATCCCCTCCGGTAATTTTGAACTGTGTGCTAATGACAATATATATGTGACCGGCTCTTCCAGGAATATGGCGGCGCTGGTGCAGAAAATGAATATTATAGACCGAAAAATCCGCAGCGTAATCCTGATAGGGGGGAGCCGTATTGCATTTTATCTGGCAACGGCGCTGAAAGGGGAATGTGCAGTTAAAATCCTGGAAATAGATGAAGAACGCTGCAAAGAGCTGGCGGTGTCCCTTCCCCATGCGCGGGTTGTCCACGCAGACGGAACCCAGCCGGAAACATTGATCAGCGAAGGTTTGGCAGAGGCGGATGCGGTTGTAACACTTACTGATATTGACGAAGTAAATATTGTGCTTTCCATGTATGCGAACCGGTTTGGAGTATATAAGGTGATTACAAAGATCAACCGGATAGAATACAATGATCTTGCCTTAAAAATGGGAGTCAATACTATCGTTAGCCCTAAAAGCATTTCCTGTAATGAAATTGTACGGTATGTCCGCGCTATGGACAATACTTCAGACAGTTCCGTTCTGACACTGCACCGTATTGTAAATGAAAAGGTGGAGGCTTTGGAATTTTCTGTTCCCAATAATGCTGCTTATTTAAATGTGCCGCTCAAAGATTTGCGTATTAAACCTGGGATTCTGGTTGCCTGTATTCATCATAAAGGGAAAATCATTATTCCAAAAGGCAGCGATTCCCTCCAGGCAGGGGACAGCGTTATTGTTGTGGCAAAATCTGACGAAGTGTATTCCAGCCTTAACGAGATTTTTAAACAGTAATTTGTAGGTTTCGTCCTGCCGGCATTACAGCCGCCCGCCCTTTGGGGCCGGGACATTGCGTTAAACCTTGAAAGGATTCTCCATGAATTACAAAATGATTGCAAATGTAATTGGCCGTATTTTGTGTATTGAGGCAGTTTTCCTTCTTCCAGCGTGCCTGATTTCCCTGTATTATGGGGAGATGGGTGTAATTGGGCCAATTATTATCAGTGTTCTTTTAACTGCTGTTGTGGGAGTGCTTCTCCTTCTTCCCAAGCCCGGCCAATCTCCGTATTATGCCAGGGAAGGGTTTGTGGCGGTGGCGCTGACCTGGCTTATGATTTCTATTTTCGGGGCACTGCCGTTTTTCCTCAGCGGCGCAATCCCGAACTTTTTGGACTGCGTCTTTGAAACGATTTCTGGTTTTACTACAACCGGCGCAAGCATTCTGACTGATGTGGAAGCCCTTCCCAAAGGTCTGCTTTACTGGCGCAGCTTTACCCATTGGCTGGGAGGCATGGGCGTTTTGGTATTTGTTTTGGCGGTTCACCCCATGTCCAAAGGTTCCGGCCAGAGCGTCTATCTTCTGCGGGCGGAAAGCCCCGGCCCTGAAGTCAGCAAATTAGTCCCGAAAACCCATGCTTCTGCTAAGATTTTATACGGGATGTATATTGGGCTTTCTGTCCTGCAATTTATACTTCTGGCTTTAGGCGGTATGCCCTGGTTTGACAACATCACTACTGTTTTTGGTACTGCTGGTACAGGTGGTTTTGCTATCCGCGGGGACAGTATGGGCGGGTATTCTGCTTACATACAAGTAGTTGTAACAATTTTTATGACGCTTTTCGGTGTTAATTTCAGCGTTTATTACCTCCTTGTTATGGGCAAAATAAAAAACGCGCTCCATAATGAGGAACTATGGCTCTATCTGTTTGTCCAGGCTGCTGCAACTGCCCTGATTGCTTTTAATGTCCGCTCCTTTTTCCCAACAATGGGACAAGCAGTTCAGCAGGCTGCTTTCCAGGTTTCTTCTATTATGACGACTACCGGTTTTGCAACTACAAATTTTGATTTATGGCCGGAATTTTCAAAGTGGATTATTTTAATGCTTATGTTTATTGGTGCATCCGCAGGCTCTACCGGGGGCGGCATGAAGGTTTCACGTATCCTTTTAATGGCAAAAGCTGCCCGGAGGGAACGGAAACGCACTGTCAACCCGCGTGAGATTACCGTTGTACGCATGGATGGCAAAATGGTCAACGATGAAACAATGCAGGGGATATGGATGTACTTGTCTTATTACCTGTTCATTGCGCTGGCTTCCATGCTGGTGGTTTCCACAAACCAGTTCGGGGTGGAGACGACTTTTTCTGCTGTGGTTTCCTGCCTGAATAATATCGGGCCGGGCTTTGGCGTATGTGGGCCAATGGGCAGCTTTGCAGAGTTTAACCCGTTATCAAAAATAGTCCTGTGCTTTGATATGCTGTTGGGTAGGCTGGAGATCGTGCCTTTTCTGATGCTGATTGCGCCAGCCACATGGAATAAACGCGGCCTGTATCGGAGACCGCCGCAGTTTGATACCCCCAATTTTTAACACCAAATATGACTGAAGGTTTTTAAAAGGATTGGGACAATGTCAGATGGGAAGTTGAATATCCGGGAAGAAAGGTATATAATATAACTGGGAGGGTGTAACATAAATGAAACACCATAAAACGCAAAGGGCCATTATACCCCTGAGCGAGCTTCCTTTGTCGGATGACTTTATGTTTGGGGAGGTCATGCGCCGGGAAGATATTTGTATCCTTTTCCTGGAAGCCCTGCTGGGCAAAGAAATTGACCACATTGAATATATTGACCGGCAGAAGGATTTGTCTGACAGCGGATTCAGCCATGGAATCCGTTTGGATGTATATTTGAAGGATGAAAAAGGGACAGTATATAATATTGAGATGCAGAACACGTCAGGGGATAATCTGGAAATGAGGGTCAGGTATTATCAGAGCGGGATTGACCGCCGGACGTTGGAAAAAGGCGTCCATTATGCGGACCTGAAGGACAGCTATGTGATATTTATATGTTCTTTTGATTATTTTGAGCAGGGAGCGGCTGTTTATGAGAAAAAATCCTTCATGACAGCAACCGGAGAAGGAGATTTTATTCCGTATGAAGACGGTTCCCATGTCTATTTTCTAAACAGCGGCTATAAAAACCCAAACGCGGAAACCCCCATATTGGAATACCTGGATTATTTGAGGACAAATGACGATAAGAAAGTATATACCAGTGATTTAGTGAAGAAAGTGAAAGACGCCGTACATGATGTTCGCCATGATAAATCAAAGGAGGAACCCTATATGACGTTGACAATGAAACTGGAAGATGTAAGACGTGACAGCTTCCGAAAGGGCCGTGAAGAGGGCCGTGAAGAGGGCCGTGAAGAAGGTCGTGAAGAGGGCCGCGAAGAGGGGCGTGAAGAAGGCCAGGAAGAGACATTGACTCAAGTTATAAAGCAGCTGATGGAAAGCCAGGGCTGGACGTTTGAAAAGGCTTGCGACGTTGTTAGAGCGACAACAGAAATGAGAGAAAAAATGAAAAAGAACCTGTATTCCTAAAATAAAATTTATGGCACAAAGTCAAAAGGGGAACCCAATATGACGTTGGAAATGAAATTGGAAGATGTGCGCCGCACCAGCTTTCAAGAAGGTTGGAAAAAAGGCTGGGAAGAGGGCTTGAAAAAGAGTCGTGAAGAAGGTCAGGAAGAGACATTGACTCAAGTTATAAAGCTGTTGATAGAAGACGAGGGCTGGACATTTGAGAAGGCTTGCAGCGTTATTACAGTGCCAACAGAAATGCGGGAAAGAATAAAAGAGAACTTGAAATAAGAAGGATTTCAACGGATTGTTCCTTACATTTTTATTAGGAAAGCACGGATTAAATCCAGTCAGACAGATTTAATCCGTGCTTTCTTTAAAGCTAAAAAGCCAGAATAAACTTATTACGAAAAAGAGAGGAATTATAACCATGTTTGTAGATGTGGCAAAAATACGCATCAAAGCAGGAGACGGCGGCAACGGGGCTGTTTCCTTCCATCGTGAAAAGTATATCGCCGCCGGGGGCCCGGACGGCGGGGACGGCGGCAGGGGCGGGAACATTGTCTTCCAGGCCGATACCAATCTTTCCTCCCTGATTGATTTTAAATACAAAAAAAAATATACCGCCCAAAACGGCCAGAATGGGAGCGGGAAGCGCTGCACCGGGAAAAGCGCGCCTGATCTGGTTATCCGTGTACCCAAAGGAACCCTTGTCAAAGACGCGGAAACCGGACGCATTATGGCGGACATCTCCGGCGCTGACCCGGTTATACTTGCCCAGGGCGGCAATGGCGGTTGGGGGAATTCCCATTTTGCAACTGCTACACGTCAGATTCCGCGTTTTGCAAAGTCCGGTGCGGCTGGTGAATCTTTTGAAGTTACTTTAGAATTAAAGCTTTTAGCTGATGTGGGATTGGTGGGTTTCCCAAACGTGGGAAAATCTACCTTGATTTCTGTTGTCAGCGCCGCAAAACCTGTAATTGCAAATTATCCTTTTACTACCCTTACTCCGGTTCTTGGCGTGGTGCGCCTGGATTCGGATACCTCTTTCGTTATGGCGGATATTCCCGGATTAATTGAAGGTGCAAGCGAAGGGGTTGGCCTTGGCCATGAGTTCCTACGCCATGTGGAACGCTGCCGCCTGCTGGTTCATGTGGTGGATGTGTCCGGCTGCGAAGGCCGCGACCCGATACAGGATTTTGCAGCTATTAACCGGGAACTGCACAATTTCAGCGAGGAGCTTTCCCAAAGGCCCCAGATTGTTGCAGGGAATAAATGTGACCTGGCTTCCCCGGAACAGATTGAAACTTTCCGGCAGGAGGTGGAAAAACAGGGGTATTTATTCTTCCCGATTACTGCCGCTACCCATCAAGGTGTAGACGAATTGATTCGCTGTGTTGCTGTGAAACTCGCAGAACTGCCCCCTATCCGTGAGTATGAACCGGAAATCATCCCTATGGACACGCCTGCTAAAAAAGGAAAACGGGATTTTACCGTTCGAGTAGAGGATAGAGTTTATATTGTGGAAGGTTCATGGCTGATGGAAGCTTTCGGAATGGTGGATTTGGATGACGAGGAATCGCTCCAATATTTCCAGAGAGTATTAAGGGATACCGGAATTATTGCCAGGCTGGAAGAGGCGGGAATACAAGAAGGCGATACAGTGAGTATCCTTGACATTGAATTTGAATACGTTCGATAAGGAGGCGGCGCTATGACCGATGAGATCCAGTCTGTCCAGCGTCCAGAGATTTTAAGCCCCCTTACATTGGCTTTTATGGGGGATGCAGTATATGAATTGTTTGTACGGCGGGAACTGATCTGTCAAAACGGCAGTATGCCTGCCCATATCCTTCATGAAAAAGCTGTGGAGCTGGTGAGGTGTTCCGCCCAGGCGAAAGCATACCGATTTTTGTCTGATTCCGGCATCCTTGATGAAACCGAGGCAGCAGTCCTGCGCCGGGGACGCAACAACAGCTCCGTAAAATGCCCCAAAAATGCCAGCCTGATGGAATACCGAATGGCAACAGGCATAGAAGCTTTATTCGGCTATTTGTTCCTGGCAGGGCGGCAGGAGCGCATGGAAGAATTATTCCGCAGGATTTTACAGGAAGCATGAACGACAAAAAAGGAGACAGCAGACAATGAAAGTTGTAAAGGGTACTTATTTTCAAAATGACCCATCCCATCCCTTGGTTTACGGCGATGTGGAAATTGACAACCCTCCACGCAGAAGGCTGCGCGGGGAACCTTTAAAAGAGGGGATACTTGCTCAACCGGTTATGGTTGGGTTCTGCGGAACTGATCACACCTTGATGAATATGGGCAGGGAAGGGAAGCTTGCACCTAAATTTCCTCAGGGGAAAAAACGTCTGATTAACGGACATGAGGGGATTGTCTGGGTTCCCTCGCAAAACCGCTTTGCCATTGTTTTAATCCGTGGCGGGGACAGCTACGACCCTACCCGTTACACGGAGGATGAAACTTATTTTGAATATGGCTGCGATCAGGCTGACGGATTATTCTGCGATGAGGGATATTTCCATCCTGACATGCTTCTGAAAATCCCGGACGGGTTTGTAAAGAATGGCAAACTGCCCCTTTCCTTTGCGAAAAAGATGGTTTTTCCAGACCCTTATGCCTGTATGGTATTCCAGCTTGAACGGACGACCGACCTTGGCAGCGCCCATAATTTCCGGGTGGAAATGGCCCGGTTTGGATGCAATGAGGAGCTAGCCCGCAAAGTTGCTGCAGAAAACCTTTACCAGCGGACAGTCATTTTTGGACTGGGCACTACTGGCATGTTTATGGGAGACCTTATCCGCCGGAATTTCCCTGAAGCAAACATCTTGTTTGTAGGCAGAAGTTCACCGGATTCGCCAAAAGTTCGTTTTGCTTTGGAGCAATGCAGGGGGGATTATCTGCAAAATAACTTTGACAGTGAGGGGAAACTGGCTGAGGGGATTTGTGAAAGGCTGGGCGGCAGGGCAACTGTTTTTATTGGCGTCAGCGGCAGTGCGGCGGAACACAGGGTTGCCTTTGAACACCGCGTTCTGGGGTGTAACGGCGTTTACAACAGCTTTTCCCTTGGGCCAAGGGTTTCCTTTGATACCATGCCTTTTGGGTTTGAAAACCATTTGATTTTTGGTTCCATTAACTTCCGCCGGGAACATATGGAAACCGCTATCCGGCTTCTTTCCCAGAGCCGCTATGATGAAATCGTTCAGTTGATTGATAAGGATGAGTTTATTGCTGACCCTATTGCTGCCTATGAAAATAAAATTTATGCCAAAAGCGCACCCCTGAAAACGGCTGTGGTTTGGAATCAAAATTGGATTGATTTTTCATGTTAAGTATCATAAAGCTGATTTGCGGGAGTAACCTAAGATGAGTACAGGCTGGGGCGGATTAAAAAGGTTTCGGGTCCAGGGGGCGGCGTTGCGCGCAACGCAGTCCTCAAAAGCCCCCTGGTCGCCAGTTCAGCTCTGCTGAACTGAACCCGCCAGGCGCGAAATACCCCAGCTTGCTTAAAGAAAACAGAAACCTTGCCTAAGAAACGATAGCTAACCGCTTCGTCCGAGTTCAGCTCTGCTGAACTCAGCCCGCCAGAGTTGGACA
>CAOJXI010000075.1 GCA_948465665.1 uncultured Clostridia bacterium
CTCTGGACTCTTCAAACCTTTTTAATCCGCCTTAGCTTGTACTCGTCTGAGGTTTTCCCCCGCAAATTTACAATGCGAAACCTGCTCTATATAAAATTCCAAACTTTCTGCCTTCAATGAACCCCAATTTTTGATAAATTCTTTCAGCCTGGGAATTACAGCAGATCAAAACCGCATTTCTACCGGTATTGCTTAAAAACCTGACACACCAATTTATTAAAGCGCTGGCAAATCCCCGCCCTCGTTCTTCTGGGAGAGTGGCAACCTGTGAAATGAAACCCCATTGAGGGGAAAGCGCCGTAATCCCAGCCAAAGCTTTCCCCTCTATTGCAGCATATACTCCGCCCTCATGCCGGAGCAAATGGGAAGCATCCCTTCTCCATTCCATTTCATCCGCATTTAAAAACTCCTGTGTACAATCCCGCAGGATTGCAAATAATTCCCGAAGGGGAGGATTTTCCTGAATAGGGAAACAATCCAAAGCTGGAAGTTCCCCTCCTGACATACGTTCCATAGTCTTTCCAAAGCGCAGGGAACCCTGGGAAAAATCTTTATATTCTGCAACCTGCTGAATGATATCGGCAGGGCCCTCTAAAGTATCCCATTGGAGGAAGGAAAGGAACTCCAGCAGTTCCAGGAAAACCTTCTCTGAGAGCATACCGCAGGAGAGCCGCAGGGACATATGGAACCTTCCCAATGCCCCTACGGCTCGGCCTGATTCATCTTGTACAATCCACGAGGTGCAGAAAGGGAACATGCCGTCATATCGGGCAGCGTAGCCATAAATCTGTGTTCCCGACGCCGGAAAAAGCCCACAGGCTGTTTCAAGCGTTTTGTTGGCATCCTCTAAAAAGTAAATCATGATAATTTTTCGCCCAGCATCCCAACCAGCGGCAGAAGAAGGGCAGACAGGGATTCTAAATCTTTTAAAGACTGAATACAGCATGGGGTCAGCGCATAACGGGAAGGAATCCCAAGTTCCAGAACCCGCGTACCGTTTCCAGAGGTTTGGACAGCGGCCCCGTCGCCAGTTCCAAAAGCGGCAGATTTTATTTGAATAGGGATTTCCTCCCCTTCAGCCAGTTCTTTGCATTGGAAAAATAATTCTTTATCGTAAAAGGATCTTTGTTCCCTTAAAGAAATGATAGGGCCTTCCCCAAGCTTGGGGCTTTCTTTTTTTGCTCCCAGAACAGGATGGTCAGCAACTGGACAGGACTCCAGAACAACAGCGGCCCCAGGCTGTACCTGAAATGCTGCTGTCTTCATTCCGGTACTGCCTGTTTCACGTTGGACTGTAAATACTGCCGTGATATCAAAGGGAAGCTCCTGCTCCAGCAAAGCAAGCAGAACCGCACAGCCGGAACGGCTGTCTAACGCCCTTCCCCGAACCAGCCGGTCTCCAAACGGCCCTGTTTCCCCGATAAATGCAACAGAGTCTCCAGGATTGGTCAGCTTGCTTGCTTCTTCCTTTCTTTCACAACCCAGGTCTATGAAAAGGTCATCTGCGGATATGGGAATTTCAATTTCAGATCCTTTCAGCACATGGATAGGCTTAATGCCTATTACGCCGGGAATCCGTTCCCCTTTTGACAGAACCCAGACCCTTCTTCCTGGCAGGGTCTGCACGTCAATTTCTCCAGAAACCGAAAACTTCACGCCCCCTGTCATATCGACATTTTCCACCATCAGGCTAGGCTCGTCCATGTGTGCGGAAATCATAATTGGTTTAGCGGGAGCCTGCGCGCCTTTTTTTTCTACCAGAAGGTTTCCAAGCGTGTCCGTCCGGCGGGTACAATCATCCGGCAAAAGAGACATAATCTTTCTCCGTACTTCTATTTCGTCGCCTGGAGTACCTACTGCGTCCGACAATGCCTGTATCTGTTCCATTAAAGTCATATTGCTCCGCCTCCCAAATCGTACCCGTAAAACAACATCAACAAAGCCGTTTGCCTGATATCCTGTGTATCAATAATTTCTACAGGAGTGTGCATATACCTTTGAGGAATGGACAAAAGCCCAGTTTTTACTCCCCCGCGCGTTACAGCGATTGCGTCAGCGTCAGTGCCTGTCCTTCCTCCCATTACTTCTGTCTGGCAAGGGATGCCGTTTTTCCGCGCCAGCGTTTCCAAATACCGGGACAGGTCCTTTGATAATACCGGGGAATAGCCTATCATTGGCCCGCCGCCAATCTTTCCCGGATATTTCTGCATTGACATATCGTGGGTTGCCGAAAAGCTTACATCTACTACAATAGCGTGTGTGGGCGCAATTTTATACGCTGCTGTGCGTGTCCCGGAAGAACCTACTTCCTCCATTGAACCGAACAGCAACGTCACCCCGCATTTAAGCCTGTCCCGGCACGCCGCCAGCATTTCACCTGCCAATAATACGGCCGCACACCCGCTGCGGTTATCCAGCGCTTTCCCCGTTACCCGGCTGTTCCTAAGCTGCAAGGGGGTTATATCCGGCGTTGCCCTGTCCCCACAAGTTACCAGGGTTTTGGCTTTCTCCTTGGAAAATCCTATATCTATTACCATCTCGTCCGCCTTTGGAATAGTACGGTTTGGCCCGTCTAATTCGGGCGGAAGATAGCCCACTACTCCAGGAATCGGCGTTTTCGGACGCCCCCATACCAATACGGATGTTGCTGCCTGCAAACGTCTGTCTATTCCACCGCAGGGAACTACATGCAGCAATCCTTCGTCTGAAATAGACGTTACCATAAATCCAATTTCATCTAAATGAGCCTCTAATAATAGATGGGGTTCTCCTTCCCTGGGGGGACGTATGGTGCAGATTACATTGTGAAAGTCGTCTATTTCTATGGGGAGTTCCGAAAATGGTACGCACAATTCCGCAATCGCTTCACTGACTGCGGATTCATCGCCGGATACTCCGTTGGTTTTCGTGAGAATTTCTATCAAATCAATGGCTTCCATAAATATATCCTTTCCTGAACAAATACATAGTGGAAAAGCTGATATGCGGGCATAAAAATATAAGATGTAAACTGAAACTGCCTAGAGCCTATTCAGAATCTCCCTGCACATGTTGAAATCCTGAACAGGCTCCAAGACGTATTAAAATAATTATAAACCGTGTACCAGTTCCTTAAACCTCCTGCCGCGAACCTCAAAGTTAGGAAACGAGTCAAAGCTGGCACAGGCAGGGGAAAGGGAGACAATGTCGCCCTGGACAGCAATTTCCTTCGCAATACGGATGCCGTCTGCTAAATCCGCCGCATGGTAAATAGGGAGTTCCAATTCATTAAACCCATCCCCAGAACGAACGGCGGCCTCAATTTTTGGAGCTGTATTACCCATCAAAATAAGGGCCTTTACCTTATCCAGAATATAGGGAACCATAGGTTCAAACGGGATTTTCTTGTCATAACCGCCCGCCAAAAGAATTATTTTCTGGTTGAATGCCTTCAAACCCGCAACAGTGCGGCTTGGACTAGATGCAATAGAATCATTATACCACTTCACACCGTCAAGTTCCCGGACAAATTCAATCCGGTGTTCCACCCCGCCGAATTCGCGGGCAATTTTGCAGATGGTTTCAGAAGAAACCTCCCCCCATACGGCGCTGATTGCTGCCAGGTAATTTTCAACATTATGAAGGCCGGGAATACGGATTTCTTTCTGGTTCATGACAAAAACAGAGCCGCGCCGATCTTTGACAAAAATATCCCCATTTTGATCTGCGTAAGCGCCAAAGGAAGGAACATCCTTCCTGGAAAAATACCAAAGATCCCCCCTAACCAGCGGGGCAAAAGAACGTGTAACATCATTGTCAGCGTTAAGAATGGTTCTGGAAAACGCATCCTGATGGATAAAAAGATTCTTTTTGGCTTTAATGTATTCCTCCATTGTCCTGTGAACGTCCAGATGGTTAGGGGAGACGTTTGTCACGACTGCCCGATAGGGTGCAATCCGCATAGACAAAAGCTGAAAACTGGACAGCTCTGCTACAACCCTGTCGTCAGGCCGAACCTGTTCCAAAAGCGGCAAAAGGGATTTTCCTATGTTTCCGCCAAGGTGGACGGTTTTTCCTTCAGCCTTCAGCATTTCAGAGATCAAAGTTGTAGTGGTGGTTTTTCCATCGCTTCCTGTAATGGCGTAAACCGGGCAGGGGCACAGATGGAAAAATACTTCCAGTTCACTGGTGACGATACATCCTGACTTTCTGGCTCCTACCAGTTCCGGGCGGTAAAAGTACACGCCAGGGGCGCGGAGGATAATATCAAAATCTGAAAGGTTCTCCAGATATTTGTCCCCCAAACAAAATTTAACCCCCAGGTTAGAAAATTCTTCTGACAGTTCTCCCAACTGTTCCTGAGTTTTTTTATCGCAGAGGGTGACGTTCAAACCTTTGCGGGCAAGCATACGAATGACATCGTTATTACTGACCCCTACGCCAATAACTGCAATCTTTTTATTACGCCAGCCCTCAAAGAAAAGCGAAATCTCATTTTGCTCCATAACCGGCTGCCATCCTTTCCAAGTGATAGTTTCCAGCAAACAAGGCATAAACCGGCGGCGCCGGTTTATGGTTAAAAGGCGAATACAAGATTTCCATTAGTATTTCCTGTTAGAATCCTGAAGTATTCCATGTCTCAAGCCATCGTTGAGCATCCCTCCGGCTTTTGAGTATCAGCAGAGGCTTATCGGGAAAAGAATCCAAACATTTCATAATTTTAGGCAGGCTGGACTTTGGAAAGCCCCACACCCATTTTAAAAAATGAAAGTCCACTTTTTCCGGGCACCCCTTTCCCATATCAGGGCGTGTTTTCCCAAAGTTGGCTATCCAACGTTTGATTACGCCAAAAGCACAGGTTATCCGGCTGTAATCCAGCAATACAATGCAGTCGCATCTTGGAACCCTGATATCCAGAGAACCGCTGAAATTTCCATCCATGATCCATTGTTCCTGTTCCGCCAGCTCTGCAACACGCCCGCGCCATTCTTCCTTTGGAGTTTCCACCCATCCCGGTTTCCAATATTCATGGTCTAAATGGATCAGGGGGAGCTTGGTTTTTTCGGCTAGCTGGCAGGAAAGGGTAGATTTTCCGCTTCCGCCGCTGCCAATGATTAAAATACGCTGGTATTTTAGAGGTTCCGCTTTAGCGGACATACTTAATAACCCCTGTACGTTCTCTGGGAGCAGGGAGGGGGTCTTTTGCATATCCCAAGGCAATGGCTGCACAAACAATATGGGAAGCAGGTACGCCGAATTCATCCAGGACTTGACGCACTTCCGGCATATCGCAGGTATCCTTTAGCTGGTTAATCCATACAGTAGCCAATCCCAGGGAATGGGCTGCCAGAAACATGTTCTCCATGGCGCAGCCTGTATCCGCAAAGGCGTTGCTGTTTGTTCTTTCATTGGAAACTAAAATCAACGTTGGAGGTTGATAGAAATTATAATTTGGATTGTTTAAAGCTTTTTGCATTGCTTCTGTAAGCTTCCGGCGGCCGTTCTCCCCCTGAACAACGGTAAACTGCCAGGTCTGGCGGTTCATGGCGCTGGGAGCATACAAGCCAGCCTGGAGAATCTGCTCCAGGTCTTCGTTCTTAACTTGTTTGGGCTGAAATGCCCGAACGCTGCGGCGGGTTAAAAGATTTTTCATCACTTCATTCATGCCAGCTCTACCTTTCTTTTACAAAACAGTTTTTCCACCTCTACAATTATAATCAAAAATCCCTGTGAAGTAAAGCCAAAAAACGACAATGCCAGAGATTATTGCACATAAAATTCCTTACCGTCATCCAGCCGCAGGCACGCCAGCTTTCCGCCAAAGGTACAGCCACCATCAATTGCTATAAAATTTGTCCCATAAAAGATTTTTTCTTCCATTCCTGCGGGCTTTGAGGGCAGATGCCCAAAAATAAGGGTCTTATCCTCAAAATACCGGCTTTCCGGCGTTGGCTTGTCGGCAAGAAAATCATCCAGCTTATAATCTTCCAGCTCACGTTCCGACGAGAAATTCTTCAGCCCACTATGGGTCAGCACAAAATGACGTTCTCCTTCTTCTACGCCATTCCGTACACAATTAACCGTAATTTCTTCATAAGCTGTAAAATCCTGAAGATAATCCTGAATCTGTTCCTTCTGGTCGCGGTCCAGAACAAGATACTGTTCAATGGTGGAACGCCCACCGTTTTTTAGCCAAAGCCGCAGATGGGGCAGTACATCCTGGCTGGTCTTTTGGGGAAGGTTCTTCATGGTCGTATCAATGGGGAGTTTCTGAATACACATCAACATATTACATTCGTGGTTTCCAAGAATTGGGTAGACATTGGGCCGTTCCAGCAAATCAAACAGCAAGGGTACAGACTGTTTTCCATAATCAATTGTATCGCCCAATATAAACATCATATCTGTTTCTTGAAACCGGATTAAACTGAGCATTTTCTGCCAAAGCGTTAAGTTTCCGTGGATATCACTGATTACATAAGTCATTTCTATTCCATCTTTCTTTACAAAGGATTGGTTCTATTGTAACACATTGACAGAAAAAGGCAACGGGAAAAAAGGAATATTTATATTATTCCTTTTATAAATCCATAAATAAGCTAAAAACCTGTATTCATAACCGCCCTGCACTGTCTGAACGGTCTTTTCCCGCCATACTGCATCCCCGGTTATAAATACAGGTTCTAAGAGCCTGTTTAGAATCTCCCTGCGCACGTCTTAGCGGCGTATTTTCCGCCCAGACTGCGTTAAAAATCCGCTCGCTAATCCGTACACGTTGACATCCTAAACAGGCTTTAAAACAGCCGCTATCAATTATGATGGCGGCTAGTACTTTGTACTGTATAATTGGTTATGGCAGCGGTTTTCATGGAAAAGCAGGGGAATTTTGTGTCCTGCGGGTTCAGTTCAACAATGCTGAACTGGCAACAGGGGGCTTTCCTTAAAAGCCCCCTGAACCTGAAACCTTTTAATCCGCGTTAGAGCCTGTTTAAAATCTGTCCACACACATCCTGTCTGCAAAATTTTTTCACAGTCTGAGAAAAAATCTGACTGTACAACCTGTGTATGTCCGCAATTTAAACAGGCTCTTAGGCTGTGTCTGCAAATTTACTTTTCCGCCGTTTTTTAACGGGGCTCAACAATTAGGCGGATAGCAGTTCGTTCCTCTTCCTCAATGAAAACGTTCACAAACGCAGGGACACATATGAGATCCATACCAACAGGCGCAAGGTATCCTCTCGCAATAGCGACCGCCTTAATGGCCTGATTAGACGCGCCCGCACCTACAGCCTGTACCTCAACTTTTCCCTGCTCGCGTATCACTCCGGCAATAGCACCTGCTACTGCATTTGGGGTAGACCTGGCGGAAACTTTAAGAACTTCCATCATGATGAAAACCTCCCGCGTCCGGCCCAGCACAAGTGCAAAGGGCAAAGGGGGCCTAGACTCTTTTGAAAATGCCACATTTAAATAAAATCATTTTCTAAAATGATTATATAATATAAATGCTGTATTTTCAAGAGGGAAAAAGGGTATTGTACATCTATTTCATGAATATGCGTATAATTTTAGTAGTTTTGCCAGTTTTTTCATCAATAGACGCTACGATACCTGAGATAAAAGCAGAATTTGCGGCATTTTCAAACCGAACAGGAAGATTTCCGCGCATTTTACGGATTGCCAACTCCGGTTTTATTCCCAGAACAGAGTTTTCCGGTCCGCACATCCCCAAGTCAGTAATATACCCCATCCCGCCCGGGAAAATTTGTTCATCAGCAGTCTGCACATGTGTGTGGGTTCCCGCCAGCAAAGATACCTTTCCATCCAAATAATGAGCTAAAGCCAGTTTTTCAGAGGTAGCTTCTGCGTGGAGGTCAATTAAAATAATAGGAGAATCTATCTGATTCAAAAGTTCGTCAACTGCATCAAACAGGTTCCCGCAATAATCCATATAAACGTTGCCCATTAGGTTAATGACAGTTACCCGGTAGCGCAGAAAGTCCAAGGTATACATTCCATGTCCTGGCGTTGAATAGTGCATGTTTGCGGGGCGGATTACAGGGCAATCCTCTTGATCCAGCCAGTCATAAATTTCACTGCGGCGCAAGACGTGGTTTCCGGTTGTAATTACATCCGCCCCGCTGTCTAAAAGGGATTGGGCGCTGACAGGATGGATTCCATTGCCGTCAGCAGAATTTTCGCCGTTAATAATTGTAAGGTCAATCGAATATTGACGTTTGAGCTGCGGCAGGAACCGGCGTACCGCCTCGCATCCCGCTGTACCTACAACGTCGCCTAGAAATAATAGATTCATTTAGGATTTCCTTTCTGGTCTGCATGGTAAGCAGTACCAAAATAAAGTTCGATAAAGCACATTTGCGGGGATAAGCTAAGATGAGTACAAGCTGGGGCGGATTAAAAAGGTTTCGGGTCCAGGGGGCTTTCCTAAAAAGCCCCCTGGTCGCGCCCGCAGGCGCGAAATACCCCCAGCTTGCTGAAAGCCAACATAAGCCTTACCTAAGAGACAGATAGCTAACCGCTTCGTCCAACGTCGCAACGTTGGACAAAACCTCCAAGTTCTCTCTTGCAGCCATCCAGCAAACCAACGGTTTGCGGATGATGGCGTACCTTAGACCGAAAAGCAGAAAATTTCATCGAACCCATAGTAGCTTGTATGTCCCCAAAACAACAGGCTGCTGAAATTCAGCAGCCTGAAGAATTACTTTGCGTATTCGATAGCGCGGCTTTCCCGAATTACATGAACTTTAATTTGCCCAGGATAATCCAATTCATTTTCGATTTTCTTAACAATATCCCTTGCCATAATAACAGTTTGGTCGTCATTCACAATTTCGGGTTTTACCATAATGCGGACTTCGCGCCCGGCTTGTATCGCATAGCATTTTTCAACGCCGTTAAAGGAAGTTGCAATTTCCTCCAGTTTTTCCAAACGCTTAATATAGTTCTCAACATTTTCGCGGCGCGCTCCGGGCCTTGCGGCGGAGATAGCGTCAGCAGCCTGAACTAAAAAGGCAACAATGGACTTGGCTTCTACATCCCCGTGATGTGCCTCAATTGCATTAATAACAACAGCATTTTCCTTGTATTTCTTGGCAACCTCTACGCCGATATCTACATGGGAACCTTCTACTTCGTGAGTAAGAGCCTTACCAATATCATGAATAAGCCCGGCACGACGGGCAAGATGAACGTCGGCTCCAATTTCGGAAGCCATCATTCCTGCAATATTGGCAACCTCAATAGAATGGCTGAGAACATTCTGCCCATAACTGGTACGGTAACGCATCCTGCCCAAAAGCCGAACCAGTTCAGGGTGCATGTTGTGAATCCCCAAATCCATAACAGCCCGTTCACCGTCCTGCTTCATTTTGAGTTCAACTTCTTTGCGGGCTTTATCTACCATTTCCTCAATGCGTGCAGGGTGTATCCTGCCATCCTGGATCAAGCGTTCCAACGCAATCCGGGCAATTTCCCGGCGGACAGGTTCAAAACTGGAAAGAGTAATTGCTTCGGGGGTATCATCAATAATCAAATCTACGCCTGTAAGGGTTTCCAAAGTGCGGATATTCCGCCCCTCGCGTCCAATAATGCGCCCCTTCATTTCATCGTTGGGCAATGCTACAACGGAAACGGTGGCCTCAGCTACATGGTCGGCTGCGCACCTCTGGATGGCAAGGGAAATGTAAGAACGGGCTTTTTGCTCCACTTCTTCTTTATATTGCTGTTCAAATTGGCTGACACGAACCGCTTTTTCGTGGGTAAGTTCCCCTTCCAAATTGGAAAGCAGGTATTCCTTTGCCTGCTCGGAAGTAAAACCGGAGATTTTCTCCAACATGTCAATCTGTTCCTGCTTCACCTTTTCGGCTTCTGCCAAACGGGTTTCCGCGTCTTTCATTTTGCTTTGTACGGTTTCCTCTTTGCGCTCCAGGTTTTCCAGTTTCCGGTCAAGGGATTCTTCCTTTTGCTGGATTCTCCGCTCCTGACGCTGGACTTCTACCCGGCGGTCTTTGATTTCCTTTTCAGCCTCGCTGCGCATCTTATAGATGTCGTCCTTAGCCTCCAAAAGAGATTCCTTTTTCTTAGTGCCTGCGTTTTTAATCGCTTCATTCACTATGCGTTTTGCTTCCTCCTCAGCAGAACCAATTTCCGCCTCAGATGTTTTTTTGCGATAGGCCATTCCCAGAAAAAACAGCGGGATGCCGCCTAAAAGAATACCGCCTAATCCACAAACTACGCCAATGATTATCACGGTGGCGTTCATAGAAACTGTAATCCTCCTTTTCCCCTATTGTGGATACAATAGGTAATTACAATCTTGTTGCTTTACATATACTGATTGCAGGAAAAGGCCATATAATGCCGCCGATTTTACTTATAAGAGCGTAAGAGCATGAATAGGCAGAGATATAGTAATATTTTATATCAAAAGCGTCCGGCTTTTACCAGACAAACTCAAGCGTTCCTAGTTCCTATATATGAAAAAAGCGCGCTGTCCCTATGGACAAAACGACCAACTAATCCGCAAGCAGGTATCTGTGTATCCAGTCCGCCTTTCAGCGGCTGCATATTGCATACATCTTATTGTAATGCGTCCTGAGATCAATGTCAAGAGGAAGACCGATTTCATAGGGGAATTCTTTATCCACAATTTTTTGTCCCTTTTTTGGTTATTATTACAGTAGAATTTAAGGCTATCGGGTTTAGGTACGCCATCATCCGCAAACCGTTGGTTTGCTGGATGGCTGCAAGAGGGAACTTGGAGGTTTTGTCCAACTCTGCGGAGTTGGACAAAGCGGAAGAAAGCCCGC
>CAOJXI010000076.1 GCA_948465665.1 uncultured Clostridia bacterium
CGTATGGACAAGCGTTTTGAAGAATTCAGCCAGCAGATGGACAAACGTTTTGAAGAACATACCCGTCAAATTGACGAACGTATGGACAAGCGTTTTGAAGAATTCAGCCAGCAGATGGACAAACGTTTTGAAGGACATACCCGTCAAATTGACGAACGTATGGATAAGCGTTTTGAAGAATTCAGCCAGCAGATAGACAAACGTCTTGAAGAACATACCCATCAGATGGACGAAAAGATGAGGGGATACGTTCAGGATATCGCTTCCATGATGGAAGAACATACCCACGAGATTAAACTTTACGTAGAAAATAACGTTACCAGGAAAATAAACGCCCTCAGCGATGGTTTTTTAGTTACTCGCAGTGGACAACAGACGCTGGAAGTCGACATTAAAAGACATGACAGCCAGATAGATGATCTCCAAAATCGTGTTGCTGTTTTAGAAGCGAAAAGTGCTTGGTAAATTTTTTAAAGCTGTGAAGAAAGCCGGATTCTTCACAGCTTATTTTGTATTATGGGCTTTGATATTTGAAAACCAATCCGGTTAGCTCGGTAATAACACGATTCCAGCTATATGTTTTTTCGTTCTTAGGTATACGCTGTATATCGGTCAGCGACAGAACCGGGCCGGTTTCCCACCAGTAGGGCTTATCTGTTCGCTCGACAGGATAACCGTCCCGCAGGAAATACCAAACTGTTACAACTGGGTAGAGCTTGGAGTCATATTCCATTTCATAACAGAAATCATAGGAAAACTCATAATCACATCCATCTGCACCGACAACCCAAAAATGCTCCGGCGTCCCATCAACCTCAAAGCCAAGGCGCAGCAGCATTTGATACAGGCCCCCATAACTTACAATCCCATAGCGTGTATTAATGCCGATTCCTGAAAAGGTTTCCGATGGAAAAGGCTCGCTGTCCTTCCAGATACCCGGCACTCTCTCTAAGGACTGCCAGTCCAGCTTTTCGTCAGCATAGGCGGACATCTCCTCTGTGGTAAAATCAGGGCAGGGAATATTGTAGAAGGTGTAATATGCTTTGATTTCCTCGGCACAGCGTTCTATAATGGTTTCAAGATTATCTTCCGGGCCTTGGAAAAATCCGTCCCAGGTTCCACCCTTGTATAATGTTTTTTCAATCGTCCAAGGGAAGCGGGAAGGGGAGAAGCAGAACCTGCCGGATTCCAGGTACTTTGTGTATGGCTTTCCTTCTGTCCAGTCATAAAATGCCCGAAGCTGTTCTGCTGCTTTGCAGGCTTCCTCCATTGAAGTATAGTTGATAACCAGATAAGTTTCGCCAGAACCCAGAGGAGTTATCGTCCAGGATTTCAAACTGCCGCCCTCTTTGCGGTAATGATCCAGATAATACCGCCAGATGACCAGGTCAGCATTGGAAGAAAGGTAATTGTGGTATGCAGGAACCGGATTGCCGCCGCTGGTTGCCACCTTTACCTGAAAAACCGCATCCGGCAGATCAGGGAACCAGCAGTTCCAAACATTGAAAGAGCTTTTTTTGAATTGAACACCTGAATCGGGATATTTTTTAGACAGGTGTTCCTTGACCTGTTCATTGCTGAAATACCAGGGGCCTTCATTGCAGCCGCAGAACAAGACCGCAATAAACCCCGCCAGTACAGCGAAAAGAATTTGTTTGTGTTTTATCCATGGTGGTTTGATAGGAATCACCCCACATATTAAAAATAAACTTTGAAATGGAAGGGATTTATATGGACTTTAAAACCTGCTTCTTACAGCCTTTAACTGAAAAGACGCCGCTAAGACGTGCGCGGGGAGATTCTAAACAAGGCTCTAAGAGTCTATTCAAAATCTTTTAAGTAGTAAAGCGATAAAAGCAAGAACTGCCATTTGACAAGAGGTCTGAAGTTTTCGCTCACAGTTTTTCCAAAGCCTACGGCATTTATCAAGCCACCCAAAAGTCCTTTCCACAATCCAACGTTTGGGGAGAACTACGAATTGATGCAATTCACTGCGTTTGACGATCTCGACGTCTGCACCAATGATTTCTTTGACACGCTCCGCAAAGGTCTTGCCCACATATCCACCATCACAAAGGATTCTAACAACATGGGATAAAGAGGCCTTTCCAACCTCTACCATTTCAAGCGCACCAGCTTTGTCTGAAATATTGGCAGTCGTTATATGGATCGCATGAGGCAAACCTTCCGTATCTACTGCAATGTGCCGCTTGATCCCAGATACCTTTTTCCCTGCGTCATAGCCCTTTTCCTCCGCTGTATCAGCGTTTTGGACACTCTGGGTGTCGATGATACAGAAACTCGTCAATTCGCGCCTTCCATTGTTGATACGCCATAGGCCGACCAAATTTTTTTAAGACATTGTCCAACAGAGTGTTTCCTTCTTCTTGGCCTTTTGTCCAACTTTGGAAGTAGTAAAACACCGTTGACTTTTTGGGAAAGTCTGATGGGAGCATATCCCACTGACAGCCACTTTTCAGCACATACAGAATTGCACAGAACACCTCGTATAGGTCTGCTTTTCGTGGTTTTGTCTTTTTCTTCGCCCCTTCAAGCTCCTCTCGTATGAGTTCAAATTCTTCTCTGCTGATGTTGCTTGGGTAATTTTTCATCTCCTAATCGTTTCCTTCCTTTTCTGCTATTTCTATTATTATAGCATAAAATGAAGTCATTCGCTTTACCTTGATAAAGATCTTGAATAGGCTCTAAGTGTTGCCGCTTCTAAGAGCCTGTTTAGAATCTCCCCGCGCACGTCTTAGCGGCGTATTTTCCGCCCAGACTGCGTTAAAAATCCTTGTAATCCGTCAGGATTACTGCGAATTTTTGCCTTGCTGGGCATAAAATCCGCTCGCTAATCCGCACACGTTGAGATCCTAAACAGGCTCTAACAAGCGGGCTGTCAAAGCATATCAAAAGGCTGGATTTATTATGAAACGATTCAGGATGAAATTGCTTATTCCAACCATATAGAAGATTTAAGAGCTTTGGCAGGAAGACGTTGGAAAGCGGGATTCCCAGCCCCACCAGTACCATAGCAAAGCAAATGCCATAGAGCCTGCGGTCATAGCTGTGCAGTTTTTTAATCAGGTATATGTAGTTAGAGAGTATGCCAAAACCGGAACGGGAAATTTTTTTCATATATGCAGTAAGACCTTTCGCTTTTTGGATGAAATGTCGTTTATTATATATCTGCTGTAAAAATCTTCAATTAAACAGACAATTCCGCTGTATATATTTCGGTTACAGGGAATGTCAGCTTCACCAAGCCAATCGAGACAAATTTCCCGCTCATTTTCCTGAATTCATGTAAGATAAGATTGCTTACCTTGTAAAAAATATCATCTTCATCCTCTTTTGTAAGCGCCAGGGTGCAGTGTGGAACCCATCTGTCAGGACAGTACCATTCCCAGCCGGTTGTATCATACTCCCTGAAATGCTTGTGCAGCTCTGCCTGAAACTGGTACATGCTTTTGGTCATCACGGGCGAAGCAAAAACTGTTTTGGTGTCATTAAACATCCCAACAGAACCAATATATGCAGGCATTGCTTTATGGTTCTGGGCAAAGTCCTTTATCTGCCCGATACATTTTTGTTCATTTACATCGCTAAAACATGCCAGCGTAAGATGCGGCCTTGTCTTCCATTCCAGGAATTTTGTACTCAGGTTTTCATCAGCCGCCCTTTTCGCTAAATCAAAAAGTTTCTTTTCTGTCTCCTGATCAAAATATAATTCTATTGCATATTTCGTATTTTTCGCCTCCTTATATTTTGCCCCCTCCCTAGCGTCGAAATGGCGCACGGGGGAGGGGGCAATTTAAAGTAAAAGGAAACCCTGATAATTAAGATTTTCTGCTTGCGATTTCCTCTGCAATGCTTGCAATAAATTCATCCAGGCTCATTGTGGTTGTTTCACCTGTATCCCGGCTGCGGACGCTGATGTTTCCTTCTTCTGCTTCCTTTGCGCCAATAACCAGCATATAGGGGACACGGTCTACCTGCTGCGCCTCGCGAATCTTATAACCGATCTTCTCGTTGCGGTCGTCCAGCTTGACCCGGATATTTTTCTCCTCTAATGCGTCAAACAGCTTTTTGGCATACTCCACGCTCTTTTCGCTGACAGGCAGAACCTTGACCTGCGTTGGAGCCAGCCAAGTGGGGAATTTACCGGCGTAATGCTCGGTCAGGATGCCGATAAACCTTTCAATGGAGCCAAAGCATACCCGGTGGATCATAATGGGGCGTTCTTTCTCCCCGTTTTCCGCCACATATTCCAACTGGAAGTTCAGCGGCATCTGGAAATCAAGCTGGATAGTTCCGCACTGCCAGGTTCTTCCCAGGCTGTCCTCCAGATGAAAGTCAATTTTCGGCCCATAGAAAGCCCCGTCGCCTTCGTTGATGGTATAGGGCAGTCCCAGTTTTTCCAATGCGCCTTTCAGACCATTGGTTGCATCCTCCCAGTCCTCGTCGGAACCCATGCTGTTTTCCGGCCTGGTGGAAAGCTCTATGGCGTACTTAAAGCCGAATTTGCTGTAAACTTCGTTGATAAGGTGTACAACGCCGACAATCTCATCGGTAATCTGGTCGCGCCGCATAAAGATATGGGCGTCGTCCTGATTGAAGCACCGCACCCGGAACAGCCCGTGGAGCGCGCCTTTCAACTCGTGGCGGTGGACAAGGCCGATTTCACCCACACGCATAGGCAGTTCCCGGTAGCTGTGGTTTTCGCTGCGGTAAACCATGACCCCACCGGGGCAGTTCATGGGCTTGATGCAGTAGTCTTCGTTGTCAATTTTGGTGGCATACATATTGTCCTTGTAGTGATCCCAGTGGCCGCTGGTTTCCCATAGATGGCGGTTCATAATCAGGGGAGTGCTTACCTCGACATAACCGGCTTTGTGGTGAATATCCCGCCAGTAGTCGATAAGAGTATTCTTCAAAATCATGCCGTTGGGCAGGAAGAAGGGGAAGCCGGGGCCTTCCTCACAGAGCATGAACAGGTTCATTTCGCGGCCTATCTTACGGTGGTCGCGGCGGGCTGCTTCTTCCAGCAGTTTCAGGTGTGCGTCCAGTTCTTCCTGGCTGCCAAAGGCAATGCCGTTGATCCTGGTCAGCATCTTATTGGATTTGTCGCCCCGCCAGTATGCCCCGCTCTGCTGGGTGATCTTAAAGGCTTTTACGCCCTTCGTATAGGTCAGGTGGGGGCCTACGCACATGTCAATATACTCGCCCTGCTGGTAAAAACTGATGACTGCGTCGTCGGGAAGGTCGCCGATATGCTCCACCTTATATTTTTCCTTCCGTTCCTCCATCAGCTTGACTGCTTCCGCACGGGGGAGGATAAAGGGCTTGACAGGCAGGTTTTCCTTGACGATTTTCTTCATTTCCTTTTCAATGCTTGCGAGGTCTTCATCGGTGAGTTTGCGGTCGCCAAGGTCAACGTCATAGTAAAAGCCGTTTTCCGTTGCCGGGCCAAAGGCGAAATCTGCTTCCGGGTACAGCCTTTTAATTGCCTGCGCCATGATATGGGCCGCTGTGTGGCGGATTACGTGAAGTTCTTCCTCCTTGGGACATTCTTTCACTTCGCCGTTGTTGTAGATTACTTTCATGCCTTTCGTTCCTTTCTTTCTCATTTTTTCCGGGAACGCAAAAAACACCCCCGGATGATTATCCAAGGGTGCCTTGATTTCAGCACGGTTCCACCTTGATTTTTCACTTTCTGCAAACCGGACGGTTTACAGTCAGGCCCCTTAACGCTGGCCAAACGTTGACGCTTATGCTGAAACAGCCTTCGCGCCACAGCTCCAAAGTGGTGTCGGTTTCCTCTGCCCTGAAAACGCTTGCAGCCAATGGCGCTTTCTCTCTGGCGGGCAAATTGCGGAAACGTCGGTCTTTTTCTTTGCTTTGGGTTCATAGTATCACGTTTTTTAGGGAAAGTCAAGGCTTTTTTCAGCTATGGAAGGAAAACGGAAGGTCTGGCTGGTTTTGAATTCTCAAGGGCAGTACCAAAGAAAAAAATATTTCAAAACGCATCTGCCGCTTACAGTATAATCTCTGCTTTCCCCTTAAAATGTACGTTTTTCTTTGTCTGCTGGAGCAGCTCATCTAAGTCCTTAAAGGTTTTGATACTGTCTACAAAAGACTGTCTCCAATTTGTGTAGTCAAACCTCTCCCGCAAAAGTGTTGAAATAAAAATTTCAGCTTCTTTCGCGCCCAGATTTGCGGAAAGGCAGCGGAGACCCCTGTCAATTATTTCTACGGTATTTGTATTCACTTCTCACCCTCCTGTTCAATAATAAAAATGGCAGGATTCATTATGCGGATTTCATCTGTTTGATATTTCAAAAGGCGCTTATCTGTAGATATAAATATCTGGCATCTGGCAAGGATTGCACAGGCAATATGACAAGCGTCCATCAGCTTGACCCCGCTTTTCATAATCTTTGCAGCCATCTTACGAACCTCTATGTCCATGCCCTCGCTGACGTAAACTTTCGTATGTGTATTTATAAATGACTGAATATCTTCTCTTTTCATTTTAAAAGGATTTGCTGCATTTTCAACTTCCAAAATATATTATGTTGCCAACTCCAACTTCCCATCTCTTATCTGTTGTTGAATTTCAAGTTTTGCCTGTGCTTCCATATTTATCTTCAGTTGAGACTGATCGTCATAAGGACGGTTAAAGCAGCAATTATCTAAATAAACTCTCACATTATCATTCTTCCTTCCGTTTTACAGAAAATTGCACTGAGGGAAAAGATGTTTAAAAATAGGTTCTAATAGTCTTTAAGTTGCTTCAGTCCATTTTTATGACCGCTTCAGTTCAATACTCACATTACCTTCTTTATCTATTATTAAACTCATATTCCGTATATGTTTTTCATAAAACTGCCGCCGTTCTGCGGTTGACATAGGCAGCCTGGTTGTATGCAAAGCTTCCGAAAACATATCATTAACATTCAAATGAATAGAATTCCTTAGATATTGGTTCATCACCTTAAAAAGAGCGTTTAATTTCAAATCCTCTGAATTGCCGGAATAAAAATCATCAATAAAGCAATAAAAGATTCCAGATTCCACCAGAGCTTTTTTCATATCCGGGCCGCACTTTTCCCGCTCTACCATAAAAAGAAACCGCGCATCTGGAAGGGATGAAATCAACCCATAAAAATCAGAATCGCTGGACACAATGATAAACGAATCTACATTATTTCGATAAAATTCCTCGCTTACCCGCAGGGCCAACCTCATATCAACCAAAGATTTATCTTCTTTTACCCGCCCGATTAATTTCCGGTCTACAGGAATATCAGTAAATTCATCCAATATCTGCCATGCGCTCGCTGTATGGATATCGTCAAACAGGACAATTAAGGAAATCTTAGAAATATATTCCTGTTCAAGATTCTGAAGGGTTGCACATAATTTATAAGGATCTGAATTTTCGCAGTCAACCGCCAATACAATTTTTTCGCTGGCATGAATAAAACTATATATATTACCTTTAATATAGCTGCTGGCATCGGATACTTTGCTTAATTCAGTAAAATAATTATCATGCCACTGATAAAGAAGGATAGCAAATTTTTTGTCATTATAAAGTATGTTACCCTCGTCTCTAGGAATCCAGTTAATATACATTTGATACGGATAATAAGAACGGGAGGAATAATAAAGGGCGGCAGCTTCCTTTGTACCAGCTTCTGTTAGGCCGTTCGGCATAATAAACAGATCATGTATGTACTGCCAGTTTAACCATATGGGGAATAGATATTTACAATTATTAATCCGGTCTGAAATAATTCGATTGATTTCCATAATATGCTGGTTCAATTTTGTATTGGATTTCTTTATAAAGTTTATTCCATCCTCTGTAAGCTGGTGAATACTCTCTGGAGGAATATACTCTGGCATGGAAAAAAACCCCTGATAATCCATCCGCATTTTTTCATTAATGAATTTAAATTTCCGCTCAATTGCAGTTCGTATAATACATAAGTGGCGGATAATTCGGGCGTTTTTATCCCTTTCCAGTTGATTGTATATTTCCATTTTAGGAGGTTCATAATCGTTTTCAAAAATATTTTTTGGAACTCCAATTAAATAAGCTATTTTTGAAACCAGATCGTAAGTACCACCGCTATAATCTACAGTATCATTGAACGCGATTTTTTCTTCATTATATGTATCCATCTTCCATACTCCTTTCATGTCATCATTAAGTTTTTAATGTGGGGCTGTGGATATAAATCGAAGTTAGGCAACACCTAGAACAAAAGGGTTAGGGGTTCAGATTTCAGCTCTGTATACGTAATTCTCAGGCCGCACAGCCTGTTTTTCAATAGCCCCACAATATGTCAATATTATTTAAGTGGATTTTATTTTCCCAATTCGTAGGCGCGTTTTATGCAGCGGTCAAAAGAATCTTCTACCGCATGGGAAAAACCACATTCTTTTAAACCATCCAACATTTTAAAAGTGGTTCCTCCTGGCGATGTAACCATATCAATTAATTCCTGATGCGTTTTCCCGCTTTGCAGCATCATCTGGGCAGAACCAATTAAAGTTTGGCAGAACAGCTGGTTTGCAGTCTCATAAGGGATGCCTTTTGCTTGGGAATATTCTGAAACCACCTTGGCAAGCAGGTAAATTAAAGCCGGGCTGCTGCCGTTGACAGGAATGATTTCGTTCATCAGGGAAGGGGGGATTTCCGCTACCTTGCCTGCGGCAGAGAACAAAGACTTGGCAAATGTGAATTCTTCCTCGCTGATTTTATTATCCCGGCTCATGGCAACAGAACCCTCGCCAATTAAAAGTGGGGTATTGGGCATTACCAAAACAACTTTGGCTTCCTCACATCCGAGCAAACGGCGGATACAGGCAGCGGATACGCCTGCGGCAATAGAAATAATGATTTTATCTGGGGAATAAGCCTCTGCAGCTTCTGAAAGGGCAGATTCAATATTCTGTGGTTTGACTGCCAGCAGGATATAACGGCTTTCCTTTACAACCTGCAACGAAGACGGAAGGATGCAGATTTCCTGGGCTGAAAACGCGCTGCACCTTTCAGGGTTGATATCCGTGGCGCATATCTGCATTGCAGAAAGCACGCCGGAACGGAGAATCCCTCCTAAAATCGCCGAGGCCATATTGCCCGCCCCGATAAATCCTAACTGATACATAATGTATAACCTCCTTTACTGTAGTAAGCTAGATAATGCTGGGACATTATCCACAAGTGGCATAGGGGAGAAGCTTTTCCAAAATCTTTTCTCCTATTCCTTTTACCTGGGTGAGCTCCTCCAAAGACTGAAAAGCCCCGTTTTGTTCCCGATAGTCTATAATCCTGCCGGCAAGAGCGGGCCCGATTCCTGGAAGGGAGTCCAGTTCCTCCTCGGATGCCCGGTTAATATCAATAAGGCTGGATTCTTCTTTTTGTTCCGCCATGCCCATGCTGCTGAGGGTACGGGAGGATGGAGCCTCGGAAGACGTCAGGACGGACTGGACAGATTCCAAGGATTCTGGATAAGATACGGAAACCGGCCGTGAATTTGGAATCAATACAGCATTACACACAACCGCCGCTAATATGGAACATCCTGCGGCAATCCCTAATAGCTGGTTTGTCGTAAATTGTAATTTACCAATCGGCGCTCCCTCCTTTTCCATATTGACACATCGTTTAACGTTATGATAAAATTTTACCAAGGAAGTGATACGATGTCAACCTATAAAGAATTTACTTTATCTACTGGCAGAGAAGGATTTTACAATATTACGAAGGAAATTTCTGCCTTTTTGTCTGAAACCGGCGTTCAGGAGGGGATTTCGCTTATTTTTTGTCCCCATACCACTGCTGCCATAACCATTAATGAAAACTGCGATCCTGATGTTATTTTTGACATGACCAAAGCCTGCAACCAATTTTTTCCAAATTTGAAAGAATACCGCCACATGGAGGGGAATTCTGCGGCGCATTTTAAAAGTTCTATTTTTTCCGCCAGCCTGCCGGTAATTGTCCATGAGGGACGATTGGTTTTAGGTACTTGGCAGGGAGTTTATTTCTGTGAATTCGACGGCCCCAGGAAACGGAAATATTGTGTGAAAATTTTAGAGGGATAGGTTTATAAAGCTTATTTGCGGGAGAAAGCTAAGATGAGTACAAGCTGGGGCGGATTAAAAAGGTTTCGGGTCCAGGGGGCTTTCCTAAAAAGCCCCCTGGTCGCGTCCGCAGACGCGAAATACCCCAGCAGGCTTAAAGCCAAGGCAAACCTTACCTAAGAGCCTGTTTAGAATCTCCCCGCGCACGTCTTAGCGGCGTATTTTCCGCCCAGACTGCGTTAAAAATCCGCTCGCTAATCCGCACACGTTGAGATCCTAAACAGGCTCTAAGAGGCAGATACCTAAAGTCTTATGGGAATCCCGCCATTTTCTTTTGTGGGGGGCGGCAGGCTGCAAATTCAGCTTTGCTTCCGTGGGGGCATATATGGCGGGATTCTTTGCTGAAAGTTTTCTCTTGCAGCCAACGGCTGCTGAGATGGCGTCCCTAGGAGGGAGAAGCTTAAAATTAGGGGGCTTTTCGTCGAACCCGCGTTAATTGCAAGCTTTTCGGTTCTAGGTACGCCATCATCCGCAAACCGTTGGTTTGCTGGATGGCTGC
>CAOJXI010000077.1 GCA_948465665.1 uncultured Clostridia bacterium
TCAAAATCAAAAGCCCGCTGGAATTGCTTCGGGAGTGGGATAAGATTGGGATTGGAACCAGCTTAGGGCGGGCAGCCCCATTATAGCGGGCTTCTTCCGCTTCGTCCAACGTCGCAACGTTGGACAAAACCTCCAGATTTCCTCTTGCAGCCATCCAGCAAACCAACGGTTTGCCATGATGGCGTACCCAGAGCCGAAAACAATCCAATTAAGAGAACCTTTTCCATCAAACTAAACTAATCCCTAATAAATTATAGATAAAAAACGCCTGCCCAAATAAACGGGCAGGCGCTTTTGGTCAAATCTCCCTTATATGGATTACTTTATCTATGATTCCATAACGAAAAGCTTCTTCGGCGGTCATAAAGCGATCCCTCTCAGTGTCCTGTCTTATCTCTTCCAGGCTCCGTCCGGTATTCTGGGAAAGAATCTGGTTCAGCCGGTCTTTATTCCGTTTTAAATGTTCTGCCATAATTTCAATATCGCTGACCTGCCCTTGAAGCCCATTCCCATGGACAGCGGGCTGATGAATCATGATTTCTGCATGGGGCAGGGAAAAACGTTTTCCCTTTGTTCCTCCCGCCAGCAAAAACGCACCCATACTGGCAGCCATCCCTATACATACAGTAGATACGTCGCAGCGAATATACTGCATAGTGTCATAAATGGCAAGCCCTGCCGTTACAGAACCTCCAGGGCTGTTAATATACATTGAGATATCCTTTTCCGGGTCTTGACCCTCCAGATATAGAAGCTGTGCGGTAATGACTGCCGCTGCCGCCTCTGTTACTTCTTCGCCTAAAAACAGAATCCGGTCAGATAACAGGCGGGAATATATGTCATAGCTCCGTTCGCCCCGTCCGGTGCTTTCAATTACATATGGCAAATAACCGCTCATGCCGCCAGGCCCTCCAGTCGATATAGATTAATAACAGATGTTTTCTCAATTAATGAAGGACAGATTGGCGTAAACTGTTTTTGTTCCCGATAGGCTTTAGGGGAGCACTGGTAAACCTGCTGGAAAGCTCCTGTAAATGCCTGCTGGGAATGGTATCCTGCTTCTAATGCAATTTCAATAATAGGGGTTTCTGTTTCCACAAGTTTACGGGCGGCTTCTGTCAAGCGGCGCCCTCGCAGATACATGCCCATTGTTTGCCCGGTATTTTCCCGGAATATTCGGTTTAAATAAAACTTGGAATAGTGAAATGTTTCCTCTAATTCGTCTAAAGTCGGGTTTTCCTGAAGCCGGTTTTCTAAATAAGACAGGATATTCTTGATTAGTTCTTTGGATTTCATTTTTCTTAGTCTCCTTTCTATCAATAATTTTCCATATGGTCTGGTTTAAACAGCATAAATTGGCGTAGGTTCGATAGAAAAGATTCCCTTAATTGGGTGGTTCCCGGTTCTGGGTACGCCATCATCCGCAAACCGTTGGTTTGCTGGATGGCTGCAAGAGGGAACCTGGAGGTTTTGTCCAACTCTGCGGAGTTGGACGAAGCGGAAGAAAGCCCGCCCAATGGGGCTGCCCCAACGAAGCTGGTACCAATTCCAATCTGATGCCACCCCCTGAGCAATTCCAGCGGGCTTTATTTAAATACTGACGAAGCGGTTAGCTTTTACTTCTTAGGTAAGGTTTCTGTTATCTTTAAGCCTGCTGGGGTATTTCGCGCCTGCAGGCGCGACCAGGGGGCTTTTTAGGAAAGCCCCCTGGATCCGAAACCTTTTTAATCCGCCCTAGCTTGTACTCGTCTTAGGTTTCTCCCGCAAATGAGCTTTATCAAACCCATATTATTATAGCATACTGCAAACCTGGAAGTATTCATAATAATTGACCTTTTCAAATTGCATTGGCAATATGTTTTCCACATATTTCGCTGATTCTGCTAATATAATGGAATGAACAGATCAAAGAAATCCATTTAAACAGCAGAAAAAGGCTATCTCTATAAAAGGGATTTCTATAACATCAAGGAGGGAAACACAATGGCAACAGCAAAACTGCCAGAAACAGGGGCAGCAGCAAATAAACGTCCCCATAACTTTGTAATGGAAGGCCGTAAAAAACTCAGTATCACAGCAATACAGGATGTAGCACTTTTTGAGGAAACCAGTATTATTTTAAATACGGATATGGGAGAACTTACATTAGGGGGACAGAATCTGCATATTAACCATCTCAGCGTAGAAACCGGGGAGATAGAAATAGTAGGTTATATTGAAAGTGTAAGCTATAATGATAATCCAACCCCAAAGGGCGGCGGGCTTCTGGCAAAGCTGTTCCGGTAAGCCGCGCGGATGCTGAAGGCTGAGGGAGGCGGATGAAATTGGCGTTTGCATTGGAGCAGACCGTAATTTTCCTTTGGGCGGTTGTGGTAGGTGCAGGGATTATGCTGTGCTATGATGTATTTCGTATGTTGAGGACAGCGTTTCAGGTCTCAGACGGAGTAATATTTGCAGAGGATGTAATCTTTTTTGTAATAGCGGGAATGATTACATGGTTTTACCTGCTGGAAAGCTGCCGGGGGGAACTGCGGGGATTTGTTATGATTGGGGAGGGAATCGGCGGATTAATCTATTTCCTTACCATAGGGCGGCTGGTGATGGGAATCGCGAAGCCTGTCATCCATTTTCTGCAAAGGTTAATAGACAGGCTGGTTGTCCGACCGCTCCAATGGATTTGGAAAATAATAAGAGGTATATTTAAATGGCTGGTTAAGTTGTGTAAAACACTTTTAAACTGGCTTGGGGATATTTCTGGAATAAAGAAAATCGGAAAACTTCTCCGAAATAAGAAAAAAATAAAAGAAAACACAAAAATCCACTTGCCAGAAAGGCATAGTCTATTATATAATCTATATGTTATCTTTTTTTCCTGGACGAAACATGGGAAACCGTCCCAAGTGGGGAATCAATTACAAGAGGTGGATGAGAATGAGCAAATCCCAGACCCCAACCCGGACACCCAAACGTCCGGCAGGTAAATTTCGAGTTCTGAGACTGGGCGTTTTAGTAATGGCAGGATACCTGGTGTTTCAGCTGGCACAGATCCAGGTCAGCATTTACAAACAGCAAAGGGCCCTGGAAGAGTTGACTGCCCAATGTCTTGACCAACAGGCCGAAAATGATAATGTGGAACGGTATCTTTCCATGGAGGACGATACCCAGTTAGTTGAACAGATCGCCAGGGAGAAGCTGGGTTTCGCATACCCAGACGAGGTTGTGTTTATCGACGCAGCCGGAAGTTAGCCGCTGTGCAGCATCCCGCGCCGATATCATGTTAAGGAGGACATTTTTAAAATATGCAGGTTGCAATCGGAGAAATTGTTGAGGGTAAAGTAACCGGTATCACTAAGTTCGGTGCATTCGTGGAACTCCCGACTGGTAAAACCGGTATGGTTCATATTTCAGAAGTCGCCCCTACTTATGTTAAAGAAATTAAAGATCATCTTTCCATCAGTCAGACGGTTCGTGTGAAAGTCCTTGCTATCAGCGAGGAAGGCAAAATTAGCCTTTCTATTAAACGCGCAATGGATCCTCCACAAAGCCAGCAGGGTCGAAGTGCGGAATCTGCCGCAAATCCAAACCATAGGGCGCCACGCCAGGGCGGTGGCCGCTCCCGTTTCCATTCCTCTCCATCCCCTGCCAGCAGCAGTCCCGCAGGTTATGAGTGGACGCCAAGAAATCGAAATGAAAATATGTCCTTTGAGGATATGATGGCTAAGTTTAAACAGTCCAGTGACGATAAAATGTCGGATTTGAAAAAATATATGGACGTAAAGGGCGGCAGTCGTCGGGGAAAATAAAATATTAGTCCGTCTCCATTGGATCAGGGCAGATAAGATATTAAATAGTGAAAGAGCCGTATCACTAAAGTGAACGGCTCTTTTTTCGGGAAAGTAGATATACAGGAACAACAGCCCTGAAAAACCCTTAACCGTACCCAGCCAGATCGGAAAAGACAGTACAGTTTTGTAAAAGAAAGGGGAAGCGAAATGCTTCTATATAATGGCAATATCATGACTATGGAGGGAAAAGACCTTGGAAGAATCCCACAGGGATGGATACGAATAAGAGGGAAAAAAATTCAGAGCCTGGGAGATATGGATTCCCTAGAAAGGCTTCCCAACGAGCCGGAAAAGGATTTAAAAGGGGCGTTGGTATTGCCTGGCTTTGTTGATGCGCATACCCATATAGGGTTATGCGGGGACGGTATTGGCATGGAAGGGGAGGACTATAACGAAGATACTGACCCCATTACCCCCCATCTCCGTGCGATTGATGCAATAAACCCTATGGAAAAGAGTTTCTCCGAGGCCCTTTCCAGCGGGGTTACAACAGTTGCTGCAAGCCCGGGAAGCGCCAACCCGATAGGAGGACAAATCTGCGCTGTAAAAACATCAGGTTTAAGAGTAGACAAAATATGTTTTGGGGAGAGCATCGGGGTAAAGTTTGCCTTGGGGGAAAATCCAAAAGCATCTTATAATCTAAAGGAGCAGCCGCCGGTAACGCGGATGGCGACAGCAGCCCTGATACGGGAAGCGCTGCGAAAAGCAGAAGAATACGCCGATGCCCTGCAAAAATCAGAAGATGATGAAGAATGTGACACGCCGGACTATGACGCAAAATGTGAAGCCCTTCTTCCCCTGCTTCGGAGGGAAAAGAAAGCGCATTTCCATTGCCACCGGGCAGATGATATATTTACTGCCATACGGATTGCAAAAGAGTTTTCCCTGGATTATGTGCTGGTTCATTGTACAGAAGGGCATCTGATTGCGGACGAGCTCCGGGAGGAAGGCGCGGAAGTGATAACTGGGCCGTTGTTTGGGGCAAGGGGAAAGCCGGAACTTTCCCTTTTTACTGCAAAAACGCCTGGAATCCTGGCAAAAGAGGGGGTTCCTGTTGCTGTTTGTACCGATCATCCAGAAGTTGTCCAACAGTATTTGGCGCTTTCGGCAGGGCTGGCAGTCAGTGAAGGAATGGATTATGCCCAGGCATTGCAGGCTATTACAATTATACCTGCCAGGATTTGTGGGCTGGATAACCGTATAGGCTCCCTGAAGGCTGGAAAAGATGCTGATTTCCTGGTATACCAGTCAGAACCCTTTGCATTGGGAAGCCGCCCGGCAGAGGTTTGGGTGGATGGGGTGCAGAAAAGGTAATCAGTAAGAAAAGCCGTCCAGAAGGGCGGCTTTTCTGTTAATAAACATCGTTGTGGTTTGGGTTGAAATTGTCAAAATACGCTTTTCGATGTTTTCTTAATTCATTAATCTTCTGGCACATAAATGTACAACAGAAATCATATGCTGGCTTTGTTGTGCCTACTTCCTGCGGAAGTTCAAATTTAAGTGAAACATTATAATAGTTAATTAAGTTTTCATCCTCTGAAATATCTGCGGCAAACAGATAAACATATTGGCATCCAACTATTTCCTGCGTTTTGTATATAATTGGTGCAATAAAATTCCAAAACATTATTTCCCCCATAGAACGGTTAAAGCCAAGTTTGTTCCAATTTGCCTTTGCAGCATCATTGGAACAAAAATGAAAAATCTCAATTCCAGGATATGTATCTGAGACCCTTATAATCTGCGTATTTTTTCACGCCTTTTATCATAATTTAAATTGAAAAGGATATTTTGAACTTCCCCTTGCCTTGACCTGATTTCCTCCACAATTTTCTGGAGGGATTTATCTTTATCTTTTTCCGAAAGAGAATGTATAAGGTTTTCATATGCTTCCGCTTTATGTGTTATCTGTTCTTCATCCAGTATACGGAACAAAGCGCCGCATTTCAAAGAAAAGAACAAAATGGCTTCATCATCTGGTGATTTAATCAGATAAAAAGCCGTTGTTCCTTCCTTATCTTCCTGCTACGCAAACTCTTGAAGATATTCAACTAAAGCTTCTCCCTTTGCATTTGAAAAATTATGAATCATTCATTTGTTTTCACTATTGGCTGTCAGCCGTTCACAGATGAAGCCATTAAGGATTTTTTGTTGTTCATCCGTTATTTTGCCCATGCTTAAATTACCCCCAATTCAGATAATTTTTTCTCCGTTCTTTAATTCTTTCAGCATCCTTGCGGATATCTTCCAGTGTCATTGGATTATCGCTGTTTTCATACTCCCCAATCCCAATTCTGGAATTTTTCCAGGATAATTCCCCGTGGATTAGACGGCTCAAGCTCCAGGAATCCTTTCCTGAATACTTTTCAAAAGCAGCATCCAAAATACAAACATTTTCTTTAGGAAGAACATCGGGTATATTAGGAGCAAAGGTTTCATTTTTATATGCGCTCCGAATTTCCCTTAAAACAGGGCCGTACTTCCAGCCATAGAACACAGCATCGAAAAGAGGAGCATCCGTTGCAATGAGACATTCTCTTTGTGCAAAGTACATCAGTTTATGGAGCTTCATTTCGTCGATAGCTTCATTATATTTGGACATATATTTTTGAGCTAAATAAGCGGCTGCATCCATTGCCTTCATCATATCTTCACTCCTCCTTTTTTATTATATGGTAGAAATCACAAAGTAATTTTTGACTATCTTTTCAAAAGTTCTTATATGCCGGTATAGCCTATTGTTACAGGCTTTTCCGGCATTTTTCATTGTGGAAGATACTCTCAAATCTTCTTATATCCCCGTATGTTTTTGTGTTCAAAAGTAGTATGTGGAGTAGTAAATTCTCTATTTACTACTATGCAATCAGCCGCTTCATTTCGGTTATTGACGTTTCGGAAGTTGTGTGTGCGTAATAGTTCAGCGTCATATTGATGTTGGAATGTCCCATGATGTATTGCAATGCTTTAGGGTTCATTCCCGCATTTGCTAACGTGGTGCAGAATGTGTGGCGTAAGGTGTGCGGTGTCATTACCTTTGGCAATGCGACCTTTTGCGTTTTGTTGTATTTCCTTACAAGCCCCCGGAACATACTTTCATAGTTGACTGCCACTTTTGGCAAGCCGTTCCGGTTAAGGAACAGAAACTTTGTGTAGCCCTCCAAAATAACAGGCTGTGCATATTTCCGTTTGTTCAGCACCCGTTGAAATGCTTCCAACACTTTTTCACTCATAGGAATAACCCGGTTGCCGCTTTTTGTCTTAGGCGTTTCCACATAGTAGCCCACGTCTGCAATCTTCAAAAGTTGGTGGTCTACATTGATAAGCTGTTTGTCTAAGTCAATGTCAGCTTCCGTCAGTCCGCAGAGTTCCGAAATGCGAAGCCCTGTCCCTAACAGTATGATAATCTCGTCGTAGTATTTCTGATAGACTTTATCATGCTGCACAAAGGACAGAAAAGCCGCTTCCTGCGTAGGGGATAGAGGTTCCTTTGGTTCCGTATCATCTTCAAGGACTGTGTTCAACTGGAAGTCAAATGGATTTTTACGAATACAATCGTCCTGTATGGCTGTGTAAAAGGCAGCCTTTAAGGAACGCTTGTGGTTGTTGATAGTCTTGAAGCCGTAACCTTTTTCTTTCATGCGTAACGCCCATTCCTTTGCGTCGGAGAGCTTCACATTTTCAATCCGGCAGGCTCCAAGTTTATCCTCCTGCAAAATCCGCATGAGCTGTTTTCGCCCCTGCTTTGTACCATGCCGCACATTTGCCCGGTGGCGTATCTGCTTTGCGTAGAGTTGGCAGACAGTCATTTTCTTTCCGATATGGTCGATACCGTCGTCAAGGTCTTTTTGGATTTCTTTCTCTTTTTCCCTCAACGCTATATCGTCGCGCTTTCCTGCTGGGGTTTTGTCCGTAGGCACTAACTTCCAAGAATAAACAAACTGCGGTTTCCCAAAGGTATCTATATATTTGTAGGCATATCTCCCGTCTTTTCTCTGGCTCTCTCCGGTGCGGAGAATACGATTTTTATTATCCCGTCTTTTTTCCGACATCGTTATGCTCCTTTCCATAATGGAAAGAGCCTTGATATGCTTGACTATATTGTACCACATTCAAGGCTCGATTTCACTATCAGATTGCGTCCACCGTATCAATCATTTTTTCAAACTGCTTACGCTTAATCTGAATACGGTTTCCGTTCATCATTACCCAGTCCGGAACGGGATTTTCTTCTGCCAGTTTCCGCAGCTTGCTTTCTCCGATACGGAAATATTTTGCTGCTTCTTCTATGGTAAGAGTGTACTTTTCCCAAATCGGCACGTCGTTATTGTTCAATTTGTCGTCCCCCTTTCTTAATGGGTCAAAAGTCAATCTGTAACATAGGCTTTAATCGGACGGCTATTAGCGTAACCTCATGGGACTTGCACCCCTCCGGCGGTCTGCCGAAGCCCTACCCATTGCCTGCGACGCTTCTAACGCTCGGACTATAGCTGTAAGGAAGTATCATTATGTATTTTGTGCGTTATCGCCCGCAGGGTGCTATCCCTGCTTTACGGTGTGGTATTTCTCGCTCGCTTTTCGGTTAAGAAAAAGGTCATGGCGTATCCACCGCATGGCTCGGCACAAAAGGAACGTATCCGATTTGCCTTATACTGCGTCGCCGTTCTATTGCGCCGCTTTCTTTGTCAAAGAGCAGAGGGCTGTCCTGCGATATGGAACGGAAAAGGGGGAAGCGTTCCAATACCGCGTTGGTTTATTCAGCCCTAAATGTGAGGATTGCCCTCATTAGTTTTGCTTGCAGCCTTTCGCGTATTTCTTCGTCTACTCCAAACTGAACCACTACCGGCTGAAGCCGGTAGGTTCAAAATGCTGCTGAAGCAGCCTAAAGCGGTGTAATTGTAAAGTTATCCCCTCTCGCTTTTTCTTCTAAGTCCTGAGCTTGTATATACTGCGCTATTATTTCATCTGTCACATTTCCACTGCTTGCTACAAAGTATCCCCTTGCCCACAAGTGCTGCCCCCAAAACTGCTTGTTTAATTCCTTATACTCCATTTGCAGTTTTCGGGATGTTGACCCTTTTATATACTGCACCAGCTTGCTTGCTGACAGATGCGGTGGTACAGATACCAGCAAATGTATATGGTCTTTTCCTACGTGTCCCGCTATTATCTGTACTTCATTTGTTTCACACACCATTCGTATCAGTTCTCTTGTTCTATAGGCTATTTGTCCTATTATCACTGGTTTTCTATACTTTGTTATCCATACTATATGGTATTTTATATCATATGTGCAGTGGGATGACTTTCGGTAATTTTCCATCTTTTTTCACCTCAAGTCTAGTTTCCCTTTTTCGGACTCTTTTAATCTTGAGGTTCGGGGTTGACCTAAAGGTTTCGCCTTAAGGCGAGGGTTTTTACCCCATTTTACAGACAATAAACATTTCCTCGCTCATCATAGAGCTTCCGCATGGAAAGACTTGCTATGTAGCCGCTGAAATGTTGCAATACAATCTTCATTGCGTCCGGGTCGCCTTTGCTCGCCGCCAAAATAACGGGATAGGGAACAAGGGCATTTTCCGGGTAGTCGTTTTGATTACCATTCAATCCATTCATCAGCGTTTTCCTCCAAATATTTTTTTAACTGCTCAAAGGAGCTTGTCCGGCGATACTGTACCGTACTTCTTGAGATATTGAGCTGCTTTCCGATTTCTATATCAGTCAATCCCTCGAAGTAATACAGCAGTACAATTTTGCGCCGTTCTTCGGGTAAAGCCCGGATAGCTTCAAGCAGCAGTTTTGGGGTTATTTCTTTTCCTGCCATTTGATAAGACGGCTCTGCTTCTTCGTCTTGAAAATACTTATCGACGGTATAAAGCTGCCGTTCCTCATGCAAGGCAAGGTCGGAAAAAGTAACTTCCCGAACTCTGCGCCGACGAATTTCTTCATGGGCGTTGCACGCTTCATTGTGCAGCACTGATTTACAGAACTTTTGAAACGTACATTGCTTTTCAAATTCCCTGCGATTAGGTGTCATGGTGTTCACCTCCTTTCTGCCGAAAGGCGGTAGTACCTCCCCTTTTCGCGGGATAATACAGGCGACTTTTTGCTTTGCCAAAAAAAGGGCAAAGTTTTTGAAAAATCTTCTGTAAAATGCGAAATGCGCCTGCCTGCAAAATGCAGACAGACGCATAGGAAATAACAGCAGTATTTAATTGATTTGACAGTTCATCTACATAGCCGGAATAACCCGTCGGTGGATAATGACTTTTTTTGATAGTAACCCATTAGACGGGCATAAGAAAAAGGACATGGCGATACCTCCTTGATACCGCCATGTCCTCGTAAAAGGGCGACTTTAATACACCCTCCGTAATCTCATTTTGAAAAAGGAAAACGGCGGCTTTGATTTATAAATTTCAAAGCCGCCGTAAGGTAAACCAGTAGCGGCTTTCCCTTAAATGAAATGCCTATTTTTTCAGTTGGTAGAAATCATAAAATGCAGCGTGTTTTGCAATGAGAGTTTCAAATGTGCCATGCTCAATGATTTTTCCGTCTGCCATAAAAATAATCTCGTCATAGAGTTCAAGAATGTCTTTACTCATATTGTGTGTGATTGTAAGCAGCGTTAAATCAGATATTGCTAATAACCTACTTTCAATGTCATACGCAGTCTGCATATCAATAGCAGAAGTACCCTCGTCTAAAATTAACAGCGGCTTTTTACGAATTAAAGCTCTTGCTACCG
>CAOJXI010000078.1 GCA_948465665.1 uncultured Clostridia bacterium
TGGCGACCAGGGGGCTTTTTAGGAGTGCAGCTCCGCTGCACAACCCCCTGGACCCCAAACCTTTTTAATCCGCCTTAGCTTGTACTCATCTTGGCTTGTGCCCGCATATTTGCTTTTTCCCCCTTATTGATTTTAGTGGCAGAATCAGGTATAATAACAGGTAAAATCACATTCCGAGGGGAAACGTCTTCAAAACCCTCCAAAACCCAAAAAGAGATGAAATTGGGCGGTGGGCGCCGGACAGAAAGGGGAACCTTATGGGATTAAAGCGTTGGATATACGCCCAATCGGACACAGAGGCGGCGAAAAAACTGCAACAGATGGTATCGGAACAAATACCTGATATATCGTACTTAGCGGCGCGTATTTTGCAGGGCAGGGGGTATACTGCGGAGGAAGCGCTCCAATTGTTGCAGGAAGGCGTACCATTGCCCGACCCGTTTCAAATGGTGGATATGGACAAAGCAGCAGAACGGATACAGGAAGCAATTGAGGAAGAAGAGCGGATTGCAGTCTATGGGGATTATGATTGTGATGGTGTAACAGCAACAGCGCTTCTCTGCGGGTATTTGGAGAGTAACGGAGCAGATGTAATGCCATACATCCCAACGCGGGAAGATGGTTATGGATTAAATAAAGCGGCAATACGTTATTTATGGGATATGGGGATCACACTATTAATAACGGTAGATAACGGCATCTCAGCAGTGGAAGAAATAGCGTATGCGACGGAATTAGGGATGGACGTGGTAGTAACAGACCATCACCAGCCGCCGGAGGTTCTGCCGAAGGCGGCAGCCATAGTAGACCCCCACCGGAAGGACTGCCCGTCCCAATGCCGCGAGTTAGCGGGGGTAGGGGTGGCGTTTCAGCTTGCCCGCGCATTGGAGGAAGATGAAACCGGAGAACTTTTAGAATATTATGGTATGTTGGCAGCTATAGGGACAATCGCAGACGTTGTACCCTTAACAGGGGTAAACAGAACAATTGTCCGCCGCGGGCTTCAGCAGATTGCAGCAGAACCAAGCGCTGGGATAGCTGCTTTGTTGGAAAAGGCGGGGCTGGCAGGTAAACCTGTTACAAGTTCGTCAGTTGCATTTGGGATTGCCCCCCGTATTAATGCTGCCGGAAGGATAGGGGATGCTTCCGCAGCTTTGCAGCTCCTGATGGCCGATGATTATGAAACAGCCCTGTCCCTTGCCGAACAGGTTGACGAAGCCAACCGCAGCCGGCGGGAATTAGAACAGAAAGTGATGACAGACATTTCCGCCCAGTTCCAGAAAAAACCATCCGCTTCCTATCAGCGGGTATTAGTTTTGGAAGGGGAGGGATGGCATCACGGGGTAATCGGTATTGCCGCATCACGTTTGACAGAGCGTTCCGGCAAGCCCTGCATCCTGGTTTCCAGAGAAGCGGACGGCAGCGGGCGCGGTTCTGCCAGAAGCGTTGAGGGTTTTTCCATGATTCAGGCAGTAACAGCCTGTTCCAGCCCCTTGACCCGTTTCGGCGGACATCCCATGGCAGCTGGAATGTCCGTGGAAAAAGGAAAGTTTGCAGAGTTCCAAAATCTATTCCAGAAATATGCAGCCCAGACTTACCCGGAAATGCCGGTTTATACCGTCCGCGTGGACGCAGTGCTTTCCCAGGAAGATTTAAGCTTGGAATCCATTCGGAGCCTTTCCCTTTTGGAGCCTTTCGGTACAAATAATGAAATACCTGTTTTTGCCATCCAGGGGGCTGTTATCGGGGCGGTTTCCCCTATCGGGGAAGGCAAACATTTGAGATTGCGTCTGACCCAGGGGGACGGGGAGTATCAGGCGGTTTACTTTGGGATGACAGTTGACCAGTTCCCTTATCAGACAGGGGATAAGGTGGATGCTTTGGTAAGTGTGGAAATAAATTCATACAATGGACAGGAGAGGCTCTCTATTAAGATTAAGGAAATGCGCCTTTCCCAACTGGATCAGGAAGGCTGGATTTCCGGTCAGCTGCTTTATGAAAAACTCTGCCGGAAAGAGATGATTACCCCGCAGGAAGCAGAACGGGCAGCCCCCACCAGAGATGAAACTGCCGTTGTATACCGGTTCCTGCGGGAACAGAAACAATGGAGCGGAACCGAGGAGCAGATGTATGCCCGGCTTTGTGGGAAATTCCAGCCAGGCAGCGGCTTTCAGTTCTGTAAAATGCGGGTGGCGCTTATGGCTCTGTTTGAACTGGGGCTTATCCAAAGGGACAGCCGAACCAAAGCAATTATTGTTCCAGCAGCAAGCGGAAAGGTAGATTTGACCTCTGCCGGCGTGCTGCAAAGAATTCAAAAAATGTCCGGTGAAGCACAGACGGCGCATAAGCAGGAACCAAACGTTCCGGTAGCTGCCGGGCAAACGAATGGGGGGATATAGTATGAAACAGGTTTTGGACGGCTTGCTGGAAGCAATCCGAAAATCTGGAAACTTGTATGATATAGGGGTCATAACAGAGGCATTTGAACTGGCGGATTCTGCCCACGCAGACCAGAAACGCAAATCCGGCGAGCCGTATATTATCCATCCGGTGGCAGTCGCAACAATCCTGGTGGAAACAGTGGAGATGGATACTGAAACAATTACGGCGGCCCTGCTTCATGACGTAGTGGAAGATACGGAAATCAAGCTGGAGGAAATTCAAAAGAAATTTGGGAAAGATGTTGCGCATCTTGTGGACGGCGTAACTAAGTTAAAGAAGCTCCCCTTTTCTTCCAAGGAACAGCAGCAGGCTGAAAATGTCAGGAAAATGCTTTTGGCAGTTGCAAAGGATGTAAGGGTTGTTATTATCAAACTGGCTGACCGGATTCATAATATGCGGACGCTTCAGTTTGTCCCGCCCCAAAAGCAAAGGGATACTGCAAAAGAAACCATGGAGGTTTATGCACCCCTGGCGCACCGCCTGGGGATACGCGCCTTTAAAGACGAACTGGAAGACCGCTCCCTGAGATTTCTCGACCCGGTGGCATATGCTGATCTGGAAGAACAGCTAATGCTCAAAAAAAGTGAGCGTGACGGGCTTCTCTCGGATATTGAAAAACGTATTTCCGAACGTTTGAAACAGGAGTACAAGGATAAAACCCCTCCAGAGCTCCATGGGCGGGTAAAAAGTATTTATGGCATTTACCGCAAAGTCTGTATGCAGAACAAGTCTTTTGATTCTATTTATGATATTTACGCAGTACGGATTATTGTGGATACGCTTTTTGAATGTTACAGCGTTTTAGGGATTATGCACGATATGTTCCGGCCCCTGCCAGATCGGTTTAAAGATTATATCTCAACTCCAAAAGCAAATATGTACCAATCCCTCCATACTACCGTTTTGGATGAAAAGGGCGGGATTCCCTTTGAAATCCAAATCCGCACAAAGGAAATGCACCACACCGCGGAATATGGCATTGCCGCCCACTGGAAATATAAAGCGGGGGTTCGGGGATCAGATAAAATGGATGAAAGGCTTTCCTGGATCCGCCAGCTTTTGGAAAACCAGAAGGAAGCCGGGACGGATGAGGAGATTGTCCACTCGATTAAAACGGATTTAACCCCTGACGAGGTTTTTGTCTTTACACCAAAGGGCGATGTAATCCGCCTGCCTTCTAATTCTACCGTCATTGATTTTGCCTATGCGATTCATACCCAGGTAGGGCACCGCATGATCGGCGCAAAGGTGGATGGCAAAATGGTTTCCCTGGATTACCAAGTAAAAACCGGCAATATTGTAGAGGTCGTTTTGGGGCCAAAAGATAAAGGGCCCAGCCGCGACTGGCTGAATATCGCCAGAACCAGTTCTGCCAAAAACCGTATCCGCGCCTGGTTTAAAAAAGAACGCCGGGAGGAAAATATTGCTGAAGGCAGGCAGACTGTGGAGCGGGAATTTAAACGCAACCAGATTGTCCTCCCTGACGATAAAATGGAGCGTTTTTTACTGGAACTTGCCCGGAAACAAAAATTAAATTCTGTTGATGAATTTTATGCTGCGGTTGGGTATGGGGGGATTTCCGTCTCCAGAATCATGCCCAGGATTAAAGAGGAATTCATTAAGGAGTACCGTACCCCTGCTGCTTCGCCGGAGGAAATCTCCGAAAAAGCTGCCCAAGCGCAGGCTGCCGCAATCGCTAAAATGAACCGGAAGCCAAAAGGCGGCGTGATTATCCAAGGGGAGGATAACTGCCAGGTCAAATTTGCCCGTTGCTGCAACCCGGTTCCAGGCGACGAAATAATAGGGTTTATTACCCGCGGGTATGGTGTTTCCATTCACAAAAAGGATTGTCCAAACGTCAAAAATTCCATGAAAGACCCCCAGCAGATTGTACGGTGGATATCCGCTTACTGGAGCGGCGAAGAATCGCGCACTGTGGACGATTCCCCGGATTTTGACGCTACCTTGGATATTTCCGCTTATTCCAGAAATGGACTGCTGGCAGATATTACTGGCTGCTTGAGTGAATTAAAGAGGCCGATCCGCTCCATTAACGCCAGGGAAGTAAAAGATGATGATATTACCCAGATTTTAATTACAATCGGCGTTGCTGATTTGAAGCAGCTTCAACAGGTTATGGCTGCCATTAAAAGGATTTCAAGCGTTGTTTCGGTTGAACGTTCCGCACAGACATGACAAAACTTTGTTAAGGAGAGTAATCAAATTATGAGGGCTGTTGTACAGCGTGTCAGCCGCGCGGCGGTTCGGGTAGAGGGAAAATCCGTTGGGGAAGTGGAACAGGGTTTATGCGTTATGCTTGGGGTGACAGCCCAGGACGGGGAATCCCAATGCGATTATCTTGCAGAAAAGGTTTCCAACCTGCGGATTTTCGAGGACGAAAACCAGAAAATGAACCGTTCCGTTAAAGATATCCATGGAGGGATTTTGGTCATTTCCAATTTTACCCTCTGTACAGAAACAAAGAAAAGCGGCAACCGCCCCTCTTTTACGCTGGCGGCGCGCCCGGAACAGGCAGAACCGCTTTACCTGCGGTTCTGCGAAAAATTAAGGGAATATGGGGTGGAACAGACTGCCCATGGAATATTTGGGGCGGACATGGAAGTTTCCATAACTGCGGATGGCCCTGTTACAATTTACCTGGATACAGTTGTGATGGGGAAATAATGAGTAAGCTGCGTTCCCTTTATAAGAAAGGAATTGTTCATTATGAAACTGATTTGGCTGACAGTTGGGCCGCTGATGGCAAATTGCTATATTCTTCCCGTTTCCCCAAACCATGCGGTTATTATTGATCCGGGAGATAATGCAAAGGGGATATCTGGCGAGCTGGATAAAAACCAGCTTACCCCAACATGGATTCTTTTAACCCATGGGCATCATGACCATATTGGGGCAGTAAGGGAACTGAAAAGCCTTTATCCAGATGTAAAGATTGCGATTGGACAGGACGACGTGGAACTTCTCAACGATACCGCGAAATCTTTGCCCTTTGCGGACCTCCCGAAAGAATCTTATCTTCAGGAGGATTTGGCGCTTAGGGACGGGGATGTTGTCCAGGAGGGGGACTTGTCCTTTCGGGCAGTCCATACGCCGGGGCACACCAAAGGCGGTATATGCTACCTGTGCGAAACAGAAACGGAAAAGCTCCTTTTTACAGGCGATACCCTTTTTGAAGGGGAAATCGGGCGCTGCGATCTGTACGGCGGGAATTATCTGGAAATGCTGGACTCTTTGCGGAAGCTTGCAGCCCTTCCAGGGGAATACCATGTTTATCCGGGGCATGGAGGGGACACGACCCTGGATCGGGAACGCCGGGTCAATCTGTATATGAAAGATGCGGTGTATCATGCGGATTTGGATTGATGGGCATACCTGCGGCTATGAGCTGGAGTGTATGGCAAAGCTTTTTTTCCAGGCTGAAAAGCTCCCGGTGGAAACTGTGGAGGGGCCTATTCCAGATATGCCGGAGGAAACTTTATATACCAAGGCAGAACTTTTGGTTGGTGCAGGGGATGAAAACCAGTACCGTCTGACGGTCCGCCTGCGCTGCCTGAACCGGACGGCGGGAAAACTGGAAGATACAGAGCTGGTAAAAGAGGTTTGCTGCGCGCCGGAGCAGTCCCAAAAGGTTTTTGAATTCCATTTTGGAAAGATGGTTTATGACCTGCTCAGCGCGGCGACCGGGGTAAAGCCGCCATGGGGGATTTTAACGGGGGTTCGTCCTGTGAAATTGGTGCAGCGGTGTTTGTCCCAGGGAATGGATGAAGACGAAACAGAAGCTTTTTTCCGGGAACGGTATGTATCGCCGGAAAAAATTTCCCTTGCCCTGGAAACTGCCCGGCACCAGAAACCCATTCTGGAAAAAATAACCCCGAAAAGTTACAGCCTGTATATTTCCATCCCATTCTGCCCTTCCAGGTGCAGTTATTGTTCCTTTGTTTCCCATTCCATTGAAAAGACGGCAAAACTTGTAGAACCTTATGTGGGGCTGCTCTGCCGGGAGCTGGAGGAAACCGCAAAACTTGCGGAAAGCTTGGGGCTGGAGCTTACCTCTATCTATATGGGCGGGGGTACGCCGACCACTTTGTCCGCCCGCCAGATGGAACAGGTGACGGATACGATTTCACGGTGTTTTCCGGTCAAAGAAGCTCTGGAATATACCATAGAAGCAGGCAGGCCGGACACCATTACTCTGGAAAAGCTTGAAGTGATGAAAGCAGCGGGAGTAAGCCGTATCAGCATCAATCCGCAGACTTTAAACGACAAAGTTTTAGCCTCCATAGGGCGCAGGCATACTGCAAAGGATGTACTGGAATGTATAGAAGCAGCACGGAAAACAGGATTTGACAATATAAACTGTGATTTAATTGCCGGACTTAACGGAGATACGCTGGAAAGCTTCCAGGATACGCTGGGACGGCTGATCCAGGCAAACCCGGAAAATATTACTGTCCATACCCTTTCAGTGAAGCGGGCGGCGCGTTTGCGCCAGGAAGGGGAATACCTGGAAGCTGTCCATAACCCTGCTGCTCCCATGGTGGAATACGCCCAAAAGGTTTTGCGGGAAGCCGGATACAGCCCATATTACCTTTACCGGCAGAGGGACACGCTGGGAAATTTAGAAAATACTGGATACTGTAAAAAGGGCAGGGAAGGATACTATAATGTTTTCATCATGGAGGAAGCCCAAAGTATCCTTGCAGCAGGCGCAGGAGCTACGACAAAGTTAAAAGACCCTTTCAGCATTTACATTGAGAGGGTGTTCAATTACAAATATCCATATGAATATATAGAGCGTTTTTCTGATATACTGGATAGAAAGGGGCAGGTGAACCGTTTTTATGAAAGAATTTTCAACACATAGCTATTCCAAAATGCAGGTTTCCCGTGTCAACGAGCGGGCGGAAAACAGCCGAGAGGAATTTTTCCGGGAATGTGAGGAAGCTTATCAGCAGCAGGTAGAAAGGGCAGCCTCTATGTGCCGGGATGAAAAGCGGATGATTTTATTAGCCGGTCCCTCTGCATCAGGCAAAACCACGACTGCCCATAAAATCGCAAAAGCCATTATTGAACAGGGAAGAAAGGCCGAAGTGGTTTCCCTGGACGACTTTTACCGCAACCGGTCGGAGATTCCTTTATGCGAAGATGGAAAACCGGATTTAGAGTCTGTTTTGGCGCTGGATTTGGAAATCCTGGAAAAATGTTTCCAGGAACTTCTGGAAACGGGTCAAGCAAAAATCCCCCGTTATGATTTTACAAATTCCCGCCGCGCGGAGGAATGGCGGGAAGTACGCTGCACTCAGGATGAAGTTTTAATTATTGAGGGAATCCATGCTTTGAACCCTGCTGTCCAAAAAGCGCTTGATCTCCGAAAAGTAGTTAAGGTTTATGTCAGCGCGCGGACAAAGTTTTTAGATGGGGAAGAAAATGCTTTGATTCCCAAACAGCTCCGGCTAATCCGCCGGATGGTTCGGGATTATAAATTCCGCAACACGACCCCACAGGTCACTATTTCCCTATGGGAAAACGTCTGCTCCGGGGAACGGAAATATATTAACCCGTACCGGGATGACGCGGATTATAAAATTGATTCTGCTATGGATTATGAACCGGGGGTATACAGGAGCCTTTTGCAGCCTTTTTTAGATGAGACGCTTCATAAAGATGCAGTGAATGGACGGAGCTTCCAGGGGGTGGAGGAAATTCCCCATCAGGATGAGATCCTTTCAGAACTCCTATACGATTTGTCCAGATTTTCCCCTTTGCCGGAATGTTTGATTCCAACAGATTCCGTTGTGAGGGAATTTTTAGGGTAAAGAGTTGGAAATTTACAGATTGTTTATAGAAAATTGTAAGTTTATCAGCAAAGTTTCGGATAATCTGCTTGAATTTCAAGCTGAATAAAGGTATACTGATTCCATAATAATTTATTTGTTGCACCGTGTAACAGATTGGAGGATAGGATTATGGACTTTACAGCCCTGAAAAAACGTATTATGGACACTGCCGAAAGCGCAGGCAAAAAAGCCGGGGACATGGTTGAACTTACCAAGATGAAAATGCAGGTTTCCCAATATAAAAGCGAACTCTCAAAGGCACATGAGAAATTAGGCGCGATGGTTTACAACATGATGAAAGAGGACGAAGAAGATACCAGCGCTATCAGCGTTTGCATTGATGAAATTGACTACATTCTGGATAAAATCCAGGAAGCAGAAGAAAAAGTAAAAGAACTGCGCAAAGTTACCTGCTGCCAGAGCTGCGGCGGGGAAATTTCAGCCGACGCCTGCTTCTGCCCTAAGTGCGGCGCGAAGATTGAACGCCCGGAACCTCCTGTGGAAACGGTTTCTGAAGATGTTGAAGTTTCTGTAGAGGAAAATGCGGAAAAAGCTGAAGAGGAATGTGAAAAGACTGTTGAACAGGTTGAAGCGGCTGAGGAGGAATATGAGAAGGCTGCTGAACAGGTTGAACAGAAGGAAGAGGAGTTTGAAAAAGCTGCTGAACAGGCTGAAGAAGCTGAAAAGAAGGAAGAACAGCTATAAAATAGGAACGCCGCACAAAAAAGTGCGGCGTTTTTGGTTATGTGTGATAAAGCACATTTGCGGGGATAAGCTAAGACGAGTATAAGCTAGGGCGGATTAAAAAGGTTTCGGGTTCGGGGGTTGTGCAGCGGAGCTGCACTCCTCAAAAGCCCCTGGTCGCCAGTTCAGCTCTGCTGAACTGAACCCGCCAGGCGCGAAATACCCCAGCTTGCTGAAAGAAAGATAAAACCTTGCCTAAAAGACAGATAGCTAACCACTTCGTCCAACGTCGCAACGTTGGACAGAGCTGAAAGTTCCCTCTTGCAGCCATGATGGCGTACCTAAGACCGATAACCTTGCAATTAAGGAATTACTTCGACGCACTCATATTAAATAAAGGCGCGCTTTTATCCCACACAGATTCCCAAATTGATAATAATGCCCATCATATTCTTTTGTTGTCTCTCCATGTGACCCTTGACAGATCTAATATATTTTGTTACTATATATTTAAATAAGATATGCTGACATAAAGGAGGACGGCAATATGAAAAAAAGGCTGCTTAACTCACTCTCACTGCTCCTTATGGTGCTGATGCTCTTTCCAGGCTGCCAGCAGGGTACAGCCCAAACAAGCCAAACCGGCCTTTGGAGGGATAAAGAATTGGAACTCTATCTTTCACAGTTCGGCGTGCCCCTGGAGCAGTCCCTGGAAAATCTGGGGATTTCCAAGGACGGTTTAACAGAGGGGAACCATGGGGAATGGATTTTGCCCCAAAGCCGGGAGATGGATGGGATGGAGTTTTCCCAAATGCTTTCGGTGTTTGACAAAAACTCGGATTATGACGACGAGGGTTTCGACTGGAAGGGGTTTAACCACGATGGAACCATATACCGGATAGACCTCACTTATCTTGGCAGGGCAGACGAAGGCAACACTGTGGATCAGCTTTTGGAAAAGGGAATCGCCCTTGCAGTTCAGGCCAAGGAACTTTATGGGACGCCCTCCACCTATCCGGGGCTGGAGCAGCGGATTTTTGATGATGAGGGAAACCTGAAGGGTGAGAAATACAGCTCGTACAAAGAGGAGTGGCAGGTTTCGGAGGATGTTACTATGGAGCTCTCCATATACTGCGACAGCCAGGGAATGATGCTCCGGCTTACCTACATACCGGATATTGTGCAGGAGTATGCGCTTTTTGGAAGGACGAGGGACATTAAATAGGGGAGAAAAATGTAAGTTCGTGAAAAGTCCCTCTAAATTGTAAGGCTTTCGGTTTTAGGTACGCCATCATCCGCAAACCGTTGGTTTGCTGGATGGCTGCAAGAGGGAACTTGGAGGTTTTGTCCAACTCTGGCGGGCTGAGTTCAGCAGAGCTGAACTCGGACGAAGAGGAAGAAAGCCCGCCTAATGGGGCTGCCCCTACGAAGCTGGTTCCAGTCCCAATCTTATCCCACCCCCGAAGCAATTCCAGCGGGC
>CAOJXI010000079.1 GCA_948465665.1 uncultured Clostridia bacterium
TTTGATTTTAAATACTGACGAAGCGGTTAGTTATCAGTCTCTTAGGTAAGGTTTCCACTTGTTTTAAGCCTGCTGGGGTATTTCGCGCCTGCGGGCGCGACCAGGGGGCTTTTGAGGAAAGCCCCCTGGTCCCGAAACCTTTTTAATCCGCCCCAGCCTGTACTCGTCTTAGGTTGTGCCCGCAAATAAGCTTTTTCGTTCATATACTTTAGGATTTTCTCCATAAATTTCCCATCAAGTGTAGAAACTTGGGCAAGAAACTGATATACTGGAATTCACTATGGGTGAAAATGAAAGGAGAGGTTATAACGGATGGTATTTAGCAGCATATTATTTTTATTCCGATTTTTCCCGGCAGCGATGTTAATCTATTTTCTCATGCCCAAGAAGGGAAAAAACGCAGCAATATTTATTCTCAGCTTAATTTTCTACTCTTGGGGGGAGCCAAAATACTTTCCCATTATGATAGCCTCCGTATTGGTAGACTATTTTGTCGGCAGAGGGATAGACCGGTTTTGGCGCAGCAAGTCCATGTGTAAATGGCTGTTGGCGTGTTCGGTGGTATTTAATTTAGGTATGCTGGGCTTTTTTAAATATACAGGGTTTTTTATAGAAAACTTCAACGCTCTGTTTGGGCTATCCCTGCAAGCGCCGAATATCACCCTTCCGATAGGGATAAGCTTTTATACATTCCAAACAATGTCCTATTCAATTGATGTATACCGTGGAAAAGTCAAGGCAGAGAAAAATGTAATAGATTTTGCAGCATTTGTCACATTGTTCCCGCAGTTGATAGCTGGCCCTATTGTGAAATATTCTGATATATCCAAAGAGTTAAAGGAGCGTACAGTTAATTTAGATCAAATCTCCGAGGGTATAGCAGTTTTTATCATGGGGCTTGGGAAAAAGGTGTTAATTGCCAATAACGTTGGCGCGCTTTGGACGGAGATATCGGAAACCCTGGGGTTTGCGCGGATTTCCACCCCATTGGCATGGATGGGCGTGATTGCCTTTACGCTTCAGATTTATTTTGACTTTTCCGGTTACTCCCAAATGGCGATTGGCCTTGGAAAAATGATGGGGTTTAATTTTCCGCAGAATTTTAATTTTCCCTATATTTCTAAAAGTTTTACGGAATTTTGGCGGCGCTGGCATATGACTCTGGGTTCCTGGTTCCGGGAGTATTTGTATTTCCCGCTGGGCGGTAGCCGCGTTGATACAAAGGCCAGGCTCTATTTCAACCTTTTTGTGGTGTGGTTCTGTACTGGTTTCTGGCATGGCGCAAGCTGGAATTTTATTTTATGGGGGCTGTTCTTCCTTGTTTTCTTGATTGTGGAAAAAACCTTTTTTCTTCCTTATTTAAATAAGGGGAAAGTCTGGCCGCATATTTATGTGCTGTTTTTCCTTCTTATCAGTTGGGCAGTATTTGCCGTTACTGACCTTGCACAGTTAGGCGTGCTTCTCCGTAAAATGTTCTCTCTTTCTGCCGGAATGGATTGGCTATATTATCTTCGCAATTATGTTGTCACCTTTGTTGTGGCAATCCTCTTTTCTACCCCTCTGCCCTGGAAGATTTACTGTAAGATTAAAGATTATACAGTAGTAAATCTGCTTTTAATGGGCGTGGTGCTTGTTGCATCCGTAGCTTATTTGGTGGATGCAACCTATAATCCGTTCTTATACTTCCGGTTCTAGGAAAAGGAGGGAAAACCTGTGAAAGAGAAATGGAAGGAATTATTAAAGCATCCTTTGGTTTGGCTTTTTGCCTTATTTATTTTTGGGTTTACGCTGTGGGATTTGCTGCTTCCCGCCCGTGAGTTTTCAGAAAATGAAAACCGTATGTTGCAGCAAAAACCGTCTTTTACCATTAAAAGCTTGATGGCAAATGGAGATCAGGCATATTCCAGAAAATACGAAAAGTATATTAATGACCAGTTTGTACTTCGTGATGGCTGGATATCCCTAAAGTCCAGAGTGGAATCTGTTTTGGCTAAAATTGAAAATAATAATGTGGCTTATGGAAAAGATGGTTATTTATTTGAAAAGGTCTTTTCGGTGGATGAGGAAAACCTCTCTGACAATCTCCGGTATATAGGGGAGTTTTTAGAGAAATATCCAGACTTGCCTGTCACCTTTGGAGTAATTCCTAATGCTTATTCTATTCTGACGGACAAGGTTCCCGCTGGTTTTTCTGCTGTCTCTGTGAACCAGAACCAGCGTATTGAAGAATTGTATGATCGTATGGAAATGGACTATCCGAGTTTGAAGCTTCTGCGCCTTTCAGAATCCCTTTCTGCCCATAAGGACGAGTATATTTATTACCGGACTGACCATCACTGGACAACATATGGGGCATATCTGGGTTATGCGGAATATGTCCGTTCCCTTGGGATGGAGCCGGCAGACCTTGCGGAAATGGAAGCGCATGAGGTGGAGGGATTTTATGGAACCTTTGACGCTAAGGCAAAAAAAGCCGGGACTTTGCCGGATACCATTGTCTGGTATGACATTCCCTGCAAAGTGGAGGTGAATCAGGAACCTGTGGAAAGCCTCCATGACCTGAGCCGTTTTGAAGTCCGGGATAAATACTCCGGGCTGATGCACGGCAACAAGGCGCTGACAGTGCTTTTCAGCCAATGTAACCAAAATTCCAGGGAAGGGGAGACTAGCCGGGTTCTGGTAATAAAGGACTCTTATGGAAACTCTTTTGCGCCTTATCTCTGTTACCATTTTGATGAGGTGTATGTTGTAGACTTGCGCTATATGGGCAAAATGAGCGTTGTCCTTGTTGATATGAATTTAAAGTTTAACGATGTGTTAATTTTATACAACTTTATGAATTTAGTGACAGATACGAACATCCCAAAATTGCGCTATTAACCGGAAAAAAACTGTATATAAAGGGGAAAACTGACCTTTTTTCTTAGAATATTATTATGAGATATAGTATATTTATTAGAAAAAGGCGTTATTCTGTCAAAAAATATCCTGTTTTATCTGGTGGAACAATAGCGAACTTTGTGTTATACTAATTCCAATCCTATTTTCATGAAACGACATTTTATTCTGCGGGTCATTCCAGCTATTGGAAGTGAAACGGAGATTGGACAAAAGGGGTTGTTATATTTGCGGGCTGTAAGGTTCTTTCAATGGATGGGGATTGTTCTGCTGCTTGGGGTTGTAATCGGCCTGTTTGCTTTGAATTTTCCCCTGTTCCGGCGCGGCGAAGAAGTTCCCGTGGGATCGGGAAAAAGTCAGTCAACAGGAACCTATTATAAAGGGGCGCTGTCTGCCGGAGTATTTATTGTAGGCGATGTTGGAGAGGATCAAAAAGTTCTTACCGCGCTGGCGCAGGATTACCATGGGAGCGGGGCTTCTGTTATGACAATGGATTTAAGCGGCCACGGGACTTCATCCAGGGCATTGGAAACAGGGAATGGGTTCCAGGACAAGCTGGTTCAGGAAGTCCGCAGCGGCCTGGAAGCTTTCCGCAAAAAGTCCGGCCTGGAGAATGAGTCCATTTTATTAGTGGGGCATGGCATGGGCGCACGTTCCCTCCTGCAAATACTTGCGTCGGACAGCCAGTCATTTCTGGGGGCAAGCCTCATAGCCCCGGAAGTTGTTCTGGACGGAAAAGGCAGCGGCTCGATTTATACAGGGGACTGGGACGACAGCAAAACAGGTTGGATCTCCTCTTTAAGCCCTCAGTCTATTACAATCCCGCTGCAAATTGTCGCAACGGAAAAGGATGATGTTGTTTCCTTAACCTCCCTTCAGGAACTATACCGGAAATTGACAGGAACTTCTCTGTCCATCCCCAAAAAGGACAAAAAAGAAGATAAAAAGGAAGACTCAGAGGAGGATGTCCCCCTGTTTACCCAGTTGTATAATACTTTGCTGAATGGGGGCTCGGCTAATTCAGATGGGGAATCCTTTACAAATGGGAATGTCACCTTTACCCTTCTCCCTTCTGGTTATCACAGCTATCAGATGCAGTCTAATGGCGTGGTATCTGCCTCTAAGATTTGGGCACATTCCAAAGCCGGGATGCGTACTGTTTCCAGCACGTCCTTTTTCCCATTGTTAAAAGTCATTTGTTGGGTTATTGGGGCGTTTGCCCTCCTGCTGGTCAGCGCCTGTTCCATGTCCCTGGCATGGAACCGCTATCCGGGCGTAAGCCAGGACAGTTGCGGGATAACCTTATACCCATGGCGCGCCCTAGTTGTCCGTTTGGTGGTCTGGCTTATTGGCGTGGTAATTGGGCTGCTCTTATGGCTGGTGCTTTGGATTCTGCCGGTTGCAGAGCCTTCAGGGAGAATTCTTCCTGCTGCTTTAATCACTGGTTATGCCCTTGCTGCCTTCTTTCTTTATGGAATTCGTAAAATGCCCGGAGTAAGGGGTTCCCTTCAAGTCTTTACCGGAACGCTTTCCTTTTGGCGTACTGGCACGTCAGCCGTTATGCTGGCTGGACTTTGTGTTCTGGTCTGGTTTCTGGGTGAAAGCGGCTTGTTTTATACCAGCTTTGGGGGCCAGCGAATCTTTTGGATGGTTGTTTTCACTATTTTGATGACAGTGTCCTTTTATATGATTGAACTGGAAGCGGATATTTTCTCCGATAACGGCGCCGGCATTTTACATGGGTTTCTTTACCGGCTGGTTCTTTTAGCACCTTTTCTGCTTCCATGCTTGTTTCAATGGATGTTTGGACAGTATTCTTCCTGCTTTAGACTCCTTCAGTCAGCTTTGCCGCTGGCAGTCTGTTTGAATTTTTCCGGGGCGTTTCATCGTCATTCCGGCGCCAGGTTAATCCCAGCAATTGGCGCAGCCTTCCTTTACAGTTTGATGGTTGTCCCATCCGCTGTTTTGTTGGCTTGACAGGGGAATACCGATGGCACGGGCTAAGGCAAATACAAAATTTCAGCTTCGTTCCGTTAATCTGGAAGCAGGACGGCCTTCAGCTGCCCAGGCAGTTACACGGATGAATCAGGCGCTTGCTTCTGCAAAGGCTTCCGGGACAAAGGCAATTAAGCTGATCCATGGGTATGGCTCCAGCGGAAAAGGCGGGGTGATCCGTCAGGAAGTGCTGCGGGTTCTGGCAGAGAAAAAGAAAGATGGTTCCATTCGGGATTTTGTCCCAGGGGAAGAATTTTCCCCATTTTCAGCCAGTTGCAGAAAGGCTTTGAATTCTTTGCCGGAACTTTCACGCGATCAGGACTATTCCCGCAGCAACAAAGGCATTACCATTGTTTTATTCTAAGTTGGGTGGTCTGCCTAAGTTGAAAGTAAAGGCTAGTGCTCCATCCGGTTAGAAATCGGAGTATGAACCCTGAGCAATTCCAGCGGGCTTTTTATTAAAAATACTGACGAAGCGGTTAAGTATCAACCTCTTAGGTAAGGTTTTCGTTTGCTTTAAGCCTGCTGGGGTATTTCGCGCCTGCGGGCGCGACCAAAGGAACTTTTTAGGAAAGTTCCTCTGGACTCTTCAAACCTTTTTGATCCGTCCCAACCTGTACTCATCTTAGCTTATCCCCGCAAATTAGCTTTAATCTATAATAAATTCTGCAAAAGATTTCCAAGCAGTCCAAGGAGCGTGTTTGTTATGCCTTTCATGATTTCCAATCCTAACCGCCCCGAAAAACCACCTTCCATCAAGCGCCGTCTTTATCCTAAGCGGAAGGGGCGCCTTTGGAAGTATCCTGGAACTACTCCATCTGTCACGATACATGATTATTTTTTCAAGCGTCAATGGTTGATTCTCTTAACACCTATTGCGGCGGTATTCTCTTTTTTTGCGAAAAATCATCCTGATTGGGTAGAATTCGTCTATTCCACTAGATTTTATCCAATCTTATCCCAGGCGGTAGGTTTCCTGTCGTCGCTTGTACCATTTTCCCTAGCTGAATGTACCATAGTAGGATTAATTATATTTGGAATTTACTTAGTTGTCTCCCTTGTCCTTCGCCTTGTCCGAAACGATGGAGATCGGCCCCGTTCCTGGTATGTTGTCCGGTTCCTGTCTACGGTGTTAGCGATAGCTTCGGTTATCTATGCGCTTTTTGTGTTGGACTGCGGCCTAAATTACAGCCGTTATCCTTTTACATATTACAGCGGCCTGTCTGTCCGGGACTCGTCTGCCCAGGAATTGGCGGATTTATGTACTGAATTAATTGAAGAGGCAAATCTTTTGCGGGAACAGGTTCAAGAAAATGACTGGGGTATAACCCAGCTTTCCAAGTCCATGTACCAAACAGCAGACGACGCAAAAACGGCCTTCGATATTCTTTCCCAGGGATATCCAGTGCTTCAGGGGAATTACGCCCAGCCGAAACCGGTTGTACTTTCCCGGTTTATGTCCTATGCACAAATTACAGGGGTATTTTTCCCACTGACATTTGAGGCGAATATAAACCAGGAGGCCCCAGAGTATACAATCCCTGCTACAATGTGCCATGAATTGGCGCATTTGAGAGGCTTTATGCGGGAAGATGAAGCAAATTTTATTGGCTACTTAGCCTGTCGCTATTCGAACAGCTTAGAATTCCAGTATTCCGGGGTAATGCTTGCATTAGTCCATTCCATGAACAGTCTTTACAGTGCAGACCCGGAATTATATTTTACATTGGCACAGCAGTATTCCCAGGGAGTGGCGGCAGATTTCCTATATAATAACCAGTATTGGCGGCGCTATGAAGGGGCTGTGGCAGAGGTTTCCAATATTATTAATGATTCTTATTTAAAAGCAAATTTTCAAAATGACGGCGTGCGAAGTTACGGCAGGATGGTTGACCTCCTGCTGGCGGATTACCGGAAACGCCATGAACTGGTTTGACCGGAGAGTGAAAAAAGTATGAAAAAACGTTTTCTGGCAGCAATTCTGGCTGTGTGTTTCTGTTTAGGGCTTACGGCAGCAGGCTGCACCAGGGATGTCCCCGAAGAAGTTTTAAGGGAGTTGGAACAGAGGCGTCAAACTTCTTCAAAAAAAGACAAAAGTTCTAATTCTTCTTCAAAGCCGTCTGAAAAAGACGACTCATCTTCCAGCGAGGAATCGGAATACTCTTCTTCGGAGCCAGAGGAAACAATTTCTTCTGTAACGCTCAAGGCAGTAGGGGACAACCTGATTCACAATACCATCTATATCCAGGCGCAGAACAGGGCTTCTAACGGACAGTCGTATGATTTTTATCCCGCCTATGAGAAAATTGCTGAACTTCTGGAAGGGGCTGATTTTGCATTTATCAACCAGGAGACGTTGTTAGCTTCTGAAGTATTTGAGCCTTCTTCTTATCCTATGTTCAATTCTCCGACCGAGGTTGGGGATACCATGCTGGAGCTTGGATTTAACCTTTTTTCCCACTCGAATAATCATGCTTTAGACAAAGGAGTAAAAGGAATTAATGCTACCCTGGATTATTGGGATAATAAGGAGGGGTTGGGCGAGGATTTTTTAGTAACTGGGCTTTTTCGGGATGAAAATGACATGAATCATGTCCGTGTTATGGAGAAAAACGGGATATCTCTTGCCTTAGTGGCTTTTACAGAACATACTAATGGTTTGAAACTGCCTGCTGCATCTGAAAACAAGATTATATATACCAGCGATACAGAAACAATAAAAAACCAGATACAGGCAGCCTCCCAGACAGCCGATGTTGTAATTGTATCAGTCCATTGGGGGATTGAGAACAGCCACGAGGTAACGGACGCCCAGCGGGAACTTGCCCAGAAGATGTTCGACTGGGGCGCAGATATTATTTTAGGAACCCATCCCCATGTACTCCAGCCTATTGAGCCTATGGCTTCTTCTGACGGGGAACGGCAGGGATATATTATATACAGCCTTGGAAACTTTATTTCTGCCCAGGATGCAGCAGATAATTTAGTTGGGGGCATTTTAGACTTTACAATTTATAAAAATATGGAAACTGGGGAAATTTCCATTGAGCAGCCCAGCCTTACGCCAATCGTCACACATTATGAAACTGCCTGGCAAAAGAATTTAAGCTTATATCCTCTTAGCGAATACACCGAAGAACTAGCGGAATCCCATGGGGTAAGGAGAAATTATCCTAATTTTTCCGTAGATTATATATGGGGTATGCTGGAGGAAACCATTGGAGAGGCATATTTGCAGGAAAAACCGATGATAGAAGACCCTGAAGATACAGAAGAACCGCCCCCTGAAAGTTAAATTAAATATAAAACGCCGCAGGGCGCGGTTTGCATCCTGCGGCGTTTCTACTCAGGGATTCCGGTTACTTTTGCAGGTTCATTTCAAACCGTTCAAAATATCCAATCAGTTCCCCCTGTTCATTGCGGACAGGGTTAATATACTTCCGTTCATTGCGGACGCTGACCCCAAGATAAATTTCATTTCCATGTTTTTTCAGTTTTTCCACAGCGACTATTAAAGCTTCCTTTGATTTTTCATTGTGGCACTCAAAAATAGAATGTCCAATCAGGTCACTGTAACCGCGAACCTGGTAGTAATGGTATTTTGCTTCACGGTTCATATAGCGGATGATATGGTTGGTATCCACAAACACTACCCGATAAGGGAGGCTGTCCAGTATGCTGCTTAAAATCTGTTCTTTACTTAATTCCATATAGTTTTCCCCTTTTAAAAAGTTTAGTAAGTACCAGGTTATTCTGGCAAGAGTCCCATTTCTGCCAGTGCATGGCGTAACGCTGAAGGATTGGTAAATTGGATGGCTTCCATTCCCACAGCCTGCGCCCCCGCGACATTTTCCTCTCTGTCATCAATAAAAAGACATTCTGGGAGTGACAACCCGTATTTTTCTGCTAAGGCCCTGTAAATTGCTGGTTCAGGTTTAAGCAGTTTATAGTCAGAGGACACTAAAAGCCCATTGAAACAATCCCAGGCTGGGACGGTTTCCTGGTACAATTTAAACTGTTCGTTTGCATTTGTCAGAAGGAAGATGGAATAACCCGCTGATTTTAGCTCCCGGATAACTTGTTCCATCCCTTCCACTGGCAGGACAAAATGATACCATTTCTGTAAAGCTTGATCGAGATGAGGAAGCAGGCGTTCCGGCAGGGTACGGCGGATAACCTCCCTGGCCTGGGGGATGGTAATTGTTCCCCGGTCCAGGGAATCCCAGCATGCGCTGCAAAATACCTTTTTTGCAAACTGTTCCACGTCTGTTTCCGCTACAAAATGGCCTGCAATATAAGATGGATCAAATTGCAGCATAACCCGTCCCATATCAAATACCATATTTCGTATCACTTATATACCCCCTTTCATTTTGCCGTTATAATCCGGCTTTTATTATCTTACCTTATTTTTCTGCTGAAATCTACATTTTTGCAAGTTTTTTCTTATATGTTTTTTCAATGGGAGGATTGAATCAGGATGATTTATGTTACAGGGGATACCCATGGGGATTTGGAACGTTTCAAAAGCAAAGCGATTGCCAAACGGTTAAAAAAAGGGGATTTTTTAATTGTTTGCGGGGATTTAGGCTTTTTTTGGGACGACAGCAAAGCAGAACGTAAAGCAAGAAAATGGCTTTCAAAGCAGAAATATACCATTCTCTTTGTAGAGGGTACCCACGATAACCTGAATATGCTGGAACAGATTCCCCAGGAGGATTGGTGTGGAGGTAAGGTCAGGAGGATGCAGGAAAACCTTATTCAGTTATGCCGCGGGTTTGTTTTTAAAATTGATGGGAATTTTATTTTTGCCGTTGGGGGCGGGGAAAGCCAGGACATGGAGGAGCGGGACGCTAACGGGGTTTGGTGGGAACAGGAAATGCCCTCGCCACAAGAATTGATTGCGGCCCGTGAACGTTTGACAGAATACCGCGACGTAGTGGATTTTATCATTTCCCATGACTGCCCTGCTGCATTGTTGAAAAATGTAGAGAGGGAAGAGGGAACAGCTTTTGTAAATCATCTGAATCTGTTTTTTGACCAAATTGGCAGGGAATGTAGATTTAAACAGTGGTATTTTGGCTGTTACCATTTGGATAAGAAGTTTCCGCCGAATCATACCGCTATTTTTCAGAATGTAACCCCATTAGGAGGAAGCCCCTCGGAAAAATAAAAAGAATGGCTTAAAACCGGGAACTTTATCATTCAGAGGGGAGTTTCATCGTACTCATATATAAACGTGAGTTCGACGAGAAATTTTAGGGTTTGCTGCTTTCGGTACGCCATCATGGCAAACCGTTGGTTTGCTGGATGGCTGCAAGAG
>CAOJXI010000080.1 GCA_948465665.1 uncultured Clostridia bacterium
ACCGTTGGTTTGCTGGATGGCTGCAAGAGAAAACTTTCAGCTCTGTCCAACGTTGGCGACGCTAGTTCAGCAGAGCTGAACTGGGACGAAGCGGAAGAAGCCCGCCATAATGGGGCTGCCTGCCCTAAGCTGGTTCCAATCCCAATCTGATACCACCCCCTGAGCATTTTCAGCGGGCTTTTTATTTTGAATACTGACGAAGCGGTTAGTTATTTGTTTCTTAGGCGAAGTTTACGTTCCCTTTTAACAAGCTGGGGTATTTCGCGTCTGCGGACGCGACCAGGGGGCTTTTTAGGAGTGCAGCTCCGCTGCACAACCCCCTGGACCCGAAACCTTTTTAATCCGCCCTAGCTTTTACCTATCTTAGCTTTCTCCCGCAAATTTGCTTTATCAAATTCACGCTTATTTAGATAAAAAACTATCTTCCCATATCCCACAGAACAACTACATTGTTATCCCTAGTAATTTCGTTGAGCTTATTCTCCGGGTCAATCTCTATGGAACATCCCTCCAAAGACGGAACCCCATGGAGGTTAAAGGAAACCTCCCTCCATTTGGGCCAAAGGTCTACAGGAGCTTCAAGAGGCGGCAGAATTTCCCGCTTAAGTATTGTTCCGTCCGGGCTTCTCAAAACAACATCCGTTTCCGGCGTTTCAACAGAACCCAAATTATGTACTGTAACATTCAGGCCATGATGCCAAAGGTGAACGTCCTCTTTTCCAATACCCAGGTCGCAGCGATCCTGATAGGGGACTCCCGCTTCTTTCAGCTTCATATTCACCACATTGACTGCTCCAGGCTTAAAGGACAGCTCAACAGCTTTAGACCATTCAAAGGGCGCGTCCATCTCCCATTCAATGGTATCAGCGGAATCATCCCCGGTTGTATCCACCCCGCCGGAAAAGCTCCATATGCCAGGTATTAGTTCTTTTGCAAATACCTTGGCTGTAACCACCTCATCGGAGAGGTTATAAACCAATATCTTTACCTGATCGTCCAGGGCAATAGGAGACAGGACAGCCACCTTTTCGTCATCGCCAAGGTTAGGGAACCTCCAGCGCAGCTTGCTTTGAGGGTAAAGGATGGCTCCCCGCTGATGCGCGACCCCCGCCAGGCGATCCTTTTGAATCTGGTCATATGCAAAGTAAACCCGGTCAATCCAAGGATGCCCTTCAGTGTTATAATATTCCCGAATCCCGGCAGTGAAGTTCAGCTTTTCATAAGTTTCCGCAGCTTTTTCTTTATCTGCTGTTCCGACGGGAACCTGTGCATCTTTGGGCAGGGGAGTCCCATAAGAACCTTCATTTTTGAGGTTATCCGGTATAATATCCAAATAATGTTTATTGCCAGTCATACGGTATGCAGGATAAAGGATCATTCGCTCCCCACCCTGCCTTTTGTTATGATAGGGAACCTCCATATCGTCTTCAAAACGGACATAGCTGTGGGTTCGTTTTTCATCGGGGTGATAGTGGGCAGCAAGACCAGCAGCTAGTTCATCCAACAGGACACTAACCTTTTGGTTTCCATTGTATCTGGGTAAGAACCATGCAGCGGTCAGGGGGAGATAACTCATAGATTGCTGTGCTCCCCAAGGCATTTCAGTGGCCATTCGTGAGCCGTTGTAATAGGTGGAACGGATATGCCGGTGTCCCGCTTTATTAATACCTGTCAGCCAGAACAGGCTTCGGGCAGTTTCCATGGCCCTCTCTATATATTTGGGGCTTGCATCCATAGCAGTCAAGCATTGGCTGAGGGAGATTAAACCTTCTTCGGCAGCGTGCATTTCATCGGCCTGGATAGAGGGCAGGCCATTGGTAAACATCCCCTGGGCATAGAAAGCCTCTGTACAGCGATCCAGGGATTCCAGAATTTTTTCCGGGTTGCAGCCCATTTCTGCCAGTGCAGGCCAGAGGGAAGTATAGTCGCCGTCGTCGGAAAGTCCCCCGCCCATTTCCCCATTTTCGATCTGGCGGTTATCAATCCACCATTCAATTAAATACTTGAAATGCTTCAAATATTCGACCTGCTGGAACGCCCATTCCGGTACGCCCGCTGGAGCCCTTTGAATGGAATAATCCGGGGTATAGTCTGCACCTTTGGATTTATATTTCAGGTTGAGAGCCATTTTATCATAATAATAGAACTGCCCAGGTTGATGATGGGGATCAATGCGGAGCAGGTCAGTCACATCTGCTACAAAACGGTTATACATATCAAATTGTGGAAGTCCTGGCTGTTCCTCTACCAGATGCCCATATATATCCCGCACCTGGGTAAAACGATCGGCGCAGTGTTCCGCTTTTGCATCCTCGGCGGATTTGTAAACCAGCACAAGGGACGCACCCTCCATAAAGGAAGCGCCGAACTCCCGGCTGCTGGAGGCAATGGTAAGATACAAGCATTTATTTTCCGGTAAACAGCGATCCCGCAGATCCAGCCAAAGGGTTTTGCTATGCCCCTTTTCAGCCTTAAAGGAGAAATGGGCCAAATTGCGGTAATACCACAGGGGATCCTTTACCTGGACGGAATAGGAACATTCCTCACCCTTGGGAATAGTAAGCTCAATGCCATCCAATCCCAAAGTTTCATCAAATTCATAGGGAACCACGATATTAATGAAGGGATACCCGCCAGGCTCATTCTCCCGCTTTTCCAGGGAAATATGGTTTCCCTCCGGGACGGCAGTCATAATATGCCTCTCATATGGGGTATACCTTCCACAAATAAACTGTTCCAGCCCCTTCTGTGCCTCATCGTTCAGGGCACATCCTTCCATCAGGTGATAGCTGACCTTTTTAATCCCGCCTGGCGCGGTTCCTTCCTTTACCTGGAAAGCGGAAAAATCCCCAATAGGCTCTTCCTGCATATCATTTGTAAAGCGGAGCTTCCCGCCCACACGGCCCTGAATTCGGACTGCTGTCCTTTCTGCCCCCTGGGGACGGCTGAATACACTTTTTATCACGCTGCCATTGTCGTCTACCTGTTCCAACTTTCCGTATGCACTGCCGGATATCTCCAAATGGTTGTATGGCTCTTCAGGCATATGGAAGGTGATGGCTTTTCCTGACAGGGAATAGCAGTCCCAATCTGGAAGCTGGAAGTAATCATTGCGCCCTTTCAAACGGGAACGGTTATATACACCCGGCCAGGTAGTTTCACGGATACCGTCGCAGCCTTTCCACCACCAGCGTTTTAGATCATACGCATCATGAATCTCCACCTTTCGGACAGAGGCTTTGTCGGGGATTGCAGGCGGCTCCGCAGGGGCAAACCCGCAGCGCAGTTTCCAGCCCTCCCAAACCTGCGGGTTATTCAGGTTCGGCATATACTCCGGGAGGTTTTCCAGAAGTTTCCCTTCGCTTAACTGGGAAATCTGGTCTTCTTCCAACATACGGTCATATATGGCAATTTCATCTACATCACCACCCCGGATGTAGTTATAATCGCTGATTACATTCCAGTTGGAAATAATGCGGGAGTGGGGCCCAAACTGATCCAGACCTGTAAAATACACCGCTGGACGGTATTCTTCTGCCGCAAATTTGCCGTTAATATAGAACTTTATTCCATAATTTTCATCCCAGGACAATGCCAAATGTGTCCATGCCTTTGGAGAAGGAAAAGGATCCATTTTTGCTGTTATGCGGGCTTTGGAAAGGTTGGCGTCAGTAATCATAGCGTCAAAGCCGTTTCCGCTGTAATCTATCCGCAGCCAGCAAGCATCCCAACTGGAATGATCCGCAAATGCTACCCGGAATATTGGGAATTCTGTTGGCCCGACTGGATACCGGGAGCGCCAAAAGAATGACAAAGTTCCCCGTTCCGCATAAATATTATAGGGTGCTTTAAAGGCAAGCTTTTGGTTGTCCTCGCACTGCACCGCACTGCCAAAAGCCCCATCCTCTATAATTGACACATTTTCACAGAAGGTAGGTTCCGCCTGCCCTCTCGCAAAATCGGCTGCCTTTTGTGTACAGGAATGATAAAATAACAGACCTGATTTTTCACTTTCTTTCATTGTCTTCCGCCTTTCCGCCCTGAAATATTTTTTGGGCTTACTGCCACATTGTTTTGTTTTTTTAATTGTACCAACATTTCTTACAAATTCAATAAAGCTGGCCCCTTTTTTCTTGTGTTTTTTTGTGAATTTCAGTAGTTGGGAAGCTGTTCTGCTTAGACCGGCAGTCACTCGTCTGCTTCTGTAATTTATTTCAGAATCCATATCAGGACATAAAGCCTTCCCTTCCGCTGAAAAGCAATTAAATTTCACCCAAAAAAGTCAAAATTTTTTTGAAAATCTATAAACAAACGTTTGCTATTTTCCTAAAAAATTGGTATGATAGAAGTAGAAGGAAAAGGCGGGTAAATATCTGGCTGAAGGCATCTCCCACCCAAGCCGGTGCCTGCCTCAAATGGACATTATTATTTGTACTGATAAAGGAGTTACCGCTATGGGCAAACAGGAAATTATGGAGCAGAAAATACTTACCTATATTAATGAACGGATATCAGAGGGAGTTCCTCCATCTATCCGCGAAATATGCACCGCCCTTTCCATTAAGTCCACATCGACGGTACATCGTTACCTGAAAGCGTTGGAAGAAAAGGGCCTGCTTATGCGCGGGCAGAATTTAAACCGATCCATCCGCCTGGCTTCCTCCGGTTCGGAAAACGACCGGACTTTAAACGTTCCTCTTGTCGGAACTGTTACGGCTGGCCAGCCTATCCTTGCAGTAGAGGAAATTGAGGGATACATCCCCTTTCGGACAGACCGCTATCGTTCCGACGAACTTTTCGCACTGCATGTGCGGGGGGAAAGTATGATTAATGCAGGTATTTTTGACGGCGACGTTATAATAGCCAAAAAAACCCCTGTTGCCAGTAATGGTGAAATTGTTGTGGCGCTTATTGAAGATGAGGCTACTGTTAAAACTTTTTATAAGGAAAAAGGCCACTACCGTTTGCAGCCCGAAAACGATACCATGGATCCTATTATTGTGGATAATGTCTCTATTTTAGGAAAGGTTGTTTCCCTGCTTCGTTTTTTTGAATAATTTCCCAGATCTGCTACTTGGATTTGGCGGTTGGAACCTGTATACTAATTTGATAAAGCGGGGTTAATGCACGATGTCCTTAACCTCAAATACTGAGAAGTTTCATATTGCAGATACCATCCTAAAAACTAAGGGGATTTCCCTAGTCAGGAAAACACTGCAATTAGATGAAATCCAAAGCAGCAGCCTTTTGGAAATAGCAGAGAATTCAGCCTTTGAGGCGTTTCACAAACTTAAAAGCAAAGTCGCTGTAACAGATGTAGGATTTTATATTACTGCCCTGAATGGTTTTCCAGGGCCCTTTGTAAAATATATAAACCAATATCTTACTGCGGAAAATATTATTTCTTTAATGGCTGGAATTGAGGATCGTGAAATTATAATTAAAGAATGTCTGGTTATCGTCAGCGCCCAATCCCAAAAGCAAATATACCAGGCTGAATTCCATGGGAAGATAGCGCTGGAGCCATCCTCCTGCAACGGTTCTTCCTTTGAAAAGGTATTTGTTCCAGACGGTTTTTCAATGCCGATTTGTGAATATCCTTCCAATATTCAATTTGATTATTGGAAAAATGGAAGCACCTGGAATTCTATTATCCCTGACAATCTGGTCTAATCAAACATTTTAAATTCATAATATCAGGACAGGGGGAAATCGTATTGTTCTGCCGCATTAAAAGCATGGGCGTTTCAGGAATTGAGGCTTTTTCCGTTTATGTAGAAGTTGACACTTCACGAGGGATGCCCTCCTTTGAACTGGTCGGGCTGCCGGACGCTGCTGTCCGGGAATCCCGCGACCGGGTACGCTCTGCTATTAATAACAGCGGCTTTACCTTTCCAGTTTCCCGCGTCCTTATCAACCTGGCGCCAGCAAATATTCGTAAAACCGGCCCCCTGTATGACCTTCCCATCCTTATGGGAATCCTTCAGGCAACCGGGCAGGTTCAGCCTCCAGAGGAACCCTTTTGTTTTATTGGGGAACTTTCCCTTTCGGGGGATTGTGTTCAAATTGGCGGCGTTCTTCCCATGGCAATCGAGGCAAAAAAACAGGGCTGCAAATATATCTGTGTCCCGGAACAGAATGCCGCCGAGGCCGCGGCTGTGGAGGGAATCCAAGTTGTTCCAGTGCGTTCTGTTTCCCAACTGGTAAATGCCCTGAATGGGAACGCGTCTTTAGACTGCCAGAAACAACAGAAATTTTCACCCTCTGCCGTCAAATATTCTGTAGATTTTTCTGATGTGAAAGGTCAGTCGTTTGCGAAACGCGCCATGGAAATCGCCGCAGCAGGAAGCCACCATATTTTATTGGTTGGGCCTCCGGGTTCAGGGAAAAGTATGCTGGCAAAACGCCTGCCTACTATCCTGCCTGAAATGTCTTTTGACGAGGCCATTGAAACAACTAAAATCCATTCGGTTGCAGGCACGCTCCCAAAGAGCCAGCCGCTTATTCAGGAACGCCCGTTCCGCGCCCCCCATCATTCCATCTCTGCTGCCGGCCTGTCCGGCGGCGGGAGTATACCAAAACCTGGAGAAATCTCCCTGGCGCATAACGGGGTTTTGTTTTTAGACGAATTCCCAGAGTTTAACCGCGCTGCCCTGGAGGCTCTCCGGCAGCCTTTAGAGGATGGCACTATTACAATTTCCCGCGCCCAGGGCCGTCTTACTTATCCCTGTTCCGTTATGCTTGCTGCTGCTATGAATCCCTGTCCCTGCGGCTTTTTTGGCCATCCCTCGCGAAAATGTTCCTGTTCCCCTCAGAGCGTGTCAAAATATTTGTCCCGTATCAGCGGGCCGATGCTTGACCGGCTGGATTTACATATCGAAGTCATGCCTGTAGAATTTGAACAGTTGTCCTCCTCTGAAAAGTCTGAATCCTCTGCTGTGATTCGTGAAAGGGTGAACCGGGCGCGGAAAATCCAATTGGAGCGCATAGGGATTACCCACGCTTCCTGTAATGCCAGGCTTTCCCCTGCTGCTATGGAAAAAGTATGTTCTTTAACCGAACCTGCCCGGAAACTATTGCAGCACGCATTTGAACGTATGGGCATGTCAGCCAGGGCCTACGACCGTATTTTGAAAGTCTCCAGAACCATTGCAGACCTGGATAATTCCGATGTAATCGACAGCGGGCATGTTGCCCAGGCAATCCAATACCGCAGCCTGGATCGGAAATACTGGGAAAGGTAAAGCCGCTTTTACATACTGCATATTATCTTATAGGGCGTCATTAAGCCTACAGCAGACCAACAAAGGACGGTGATATGATGAAAACATTGGTTGAATTGTTTGATCTGGAAAATACCATAGATAACATTCTGGCAAGCCATATTTTTAAACCGGAAAGGGTTGTATTCCTCACGGACGAGCGCCCAGAATGTATTTCTCGAATATGGGAAATAGAACGCGCACTGACTCGAAAATATCCAGGTATGAAATTTACCATTCAGCCACTAAATACCAGCAGAAATGTAAACGAGGTCTGTGAAAGGCTTTTGGCAACCTATCCCGATCCTGTCTTTGATTTAACGGGAGGAAATGACGCTATCAGTTTTGCCATATCGCAGTTATGCAACCGGAGGTTCCGCCCATGTTTCTGTATTGACTGGCGGGAGGGAGTTATTCTGTGTTCTGAGGCAGCGGAGGATTATAAGGCAATTTTCCAAATGCCTACCCTTATGCTGGAGGATCTTTTAGAGGCAAACGGTGCAATGATTTTCCGGAAAATGCACGCTACACCCCCGGAAAACCGTTTTGATGCAATTTTGGAATTTTTCCAGGAAACATTGAAGCATCCGAAAGAATGGCTGATGTTCTGCCGGTTTCTCCAGCAAGCAGCTGCCGAGGCTAACAGGAAAAAACGTCCAACTGTTATTCAATGCAAGCAGACCATTTCTGACCCAAACGGAAGGGGCTACTATTTCCGCCCAGAATTTGCGCAGCTTGCCCTTCGCCTTGGGTTTCTTAAAGATTTGGAGATTACTCCCCGTAAGGTTCATATGAAGTTTGCAGATGAAATGTCCCTCCGATATCTAACCTCCCAAGGGACATGGCTGGAATTATACTCTTTTATTATGGCGAAACGGAGCGGATGGTTCCACGACTGCCAGATGAGCGTTGTCATTGACTGGGACGGCATCCCCCAACGGAAGGACAATGTAGTAAACGAAATAGACGTAATGCTTATGCGGGGGATTACCCCTATTTTTATTTCCTGTAAAACCTCAGTCCCTACTACAGAAAGTTTAAATGAAATTGAACTTTATGCCAAAAAGCTTGGTGGGGCTGGAGCAAAATCAATGTTAGTGACGACTGCGGCATTGAATGACGCCCCTACTGTCCGAATACGTGCAAAGGAACTTGATCTAATCCTGGTGGAACGAAATGATCTATTAAAAGGAAACGGCCTGCTCCCCTTTCTGAAAAGGGCGGGAAATGTGCCGTAAAGGTGGGTATATGGGACACTTTGGTTTTTCCTATATAGGGCTGGTATTTTTAATTATGCTGATAGTGCCTAACCTTTTCTGGGCAAAATATCCGCCGAAGGGTTATTCCAGCAATGGTGAAAATAAGAGCCTCGTTTTTCTGGAGCGACTCGGGGAGGTATGCGCAGTCTGCTCCCTGCTGGTTTTCTCAGACCTTAATCCCTGCTGGGAAGCCGGATTTTGGAATCTTTGGCTGGTTTGTGCTGGGGTGCTCATGCTTTTATACGAATATTGGTGGATTCGTTATTTCCGAAGCTGTAAACAATTAAGTGACTTCTACAGCTCCCTTTTAGGTATTCCTGTACCTGGGGCGGTTCTGCCAGTTGCAGCCTTAATAAGTATGGGGATTTATGGAAAGGTAGTATGGGTCGTTTTATCAGCGGCGATTTTGGGGGCAGGCCACATTGGCATACATCTTCAACACGCTGAAAACCTGAATTCACAATGAAAGGACTGCTTCCAAAAATGCAGTACATTCCTGCAAAAACCATTGTCACACGCACGAAATCTACCCAATGGTTTGGAGCAAGCTATAACATGAACATTTACCGCGGCTGCTGCCATGGGTGTATTTACTGCGACAGCCGAAGCAGTTGTTATGGAATTCAGACCTTTGATCAAGTAGGCATAAAGGATAATGCTTTGGAAATTATACGTAATGATCTCCGCCGGAAAATTCGTCCTGGAATTGTTTCCACGGGTTCTATGAGCGACCCTTACAATCCCTTTGAAAAGGAATTAGAGCTTACCCGCCATGCTATGGAACTTTTAGCGGCATATGGGTTTGGTACTGCAATCGCCACTAAAAGTGAGCTTATTTTACGCGATATTCCTATTTTACAGGAGATTTCAGAGCAAAGCCCTGCTGTGTGCAAAATTACCATTACCACCTGCGATGACAGCCTTTCCAAAAAAATTGAACCCGGCGTTCCAGTATCCTCCCGCCGGTTTGAAGTTGTAGAGGAACTTTCTCGTGCGGGATTGTTTACTGGTATCCTTTTAATGCCTGTGCTGCCCTTTTTGGAAGATACAGAGGCAAATATACTTGGAATCGTTGCGCGCGCCGCCAAGGCTGGGGCTAAATTCATTTATCCTGCCTTTGGGATGACCTTGAGACAGAATCAACGGGAGTATTATTTGGATAAGCTGGAGGAAATATTTCCTGGGAAGGGCCTTGCGGCCCAGTATCGGAAACATTTTGGAATGGCTTATGAGTGTGCAAGCCCATTGGCAGGGAAACTATGGAAGACTTTTTCAGCTGCCTGTAATAAAGAGGGTATTCTCTGCCGGATGCCGGATATTATAAAGGCTTCCCATTTGGGTTATGAAGAGGAACAGTTAAGGTTTTTCTAAAGCTGATTTGCGGGAGAAATCTCAGACGAGTACAAGCTAGAGCGGATAAAAAAGGTTTCGGGTCCAGGGGGCTTTCCTGAAAAGCCCCCTGGTCGCGCCCGCAGGCGCGAAATACCCCAGCTTGCTGAAAGGAAATGTAAGCCTTACCTAAGAGATGATAGCTAACCGCTTCGTCAGTATTCAAAATCAAAAGCCCGCTGGATTTGCTTCGAGGGTGGGATAAGATTGGGATTGGTACCAGCTTCGTGGGGGCAGCCCCATTAGGCGGGCTTTCTTCCTCTTCGTCCAACT